>JBKJTK010000055.1:0-8024 GCA_046590875.1 Chiayiivirga sp. | reverse complement strand
CGATTTCGGCGATTACGAGTTGTTGGAGAAGATCGGCCAGGGCGGCATGGGCGTTGTGTATCGCGCGCGTCAGCACAGCCTGGATCGCGAGGTCGCACTCAAGCTGCTCTCGGCCGGTCCGTGGGCGTCGAGCGATTTCATCGAGCGATTCCGGCGCGAGGCGCAATCCGCGGCGCGGCTCGAACATCCCAACATCGTCACCGTCTTCGAGGCCGGCAGCCAACACGATCTGCACTATTTCTCGATGCGGCTGGTGCGCGGCGAATCGCTCGCGGCGCGTCTACAGCGCGACGGTCCGCAGTCGCCGCGCGATGCCGCGCGATTGCTGCGCGTGATCGCCGATGCTCTCGACTACGCGCACCGGCTCGGCGTGCTGCATCTGGACCTGAAGCCCGGCAATGTGCTGATCGACGAAAGCGGCGAACCCATGGTGGCCGATTTCGGTTTGGCGCGACGCATCGACCAGGCCCTCACCGAGGAGGGCGAGGAAGTCTCCGGCACGCCGTCGTACATGGCGCCGGAACAGGCCACGGCACGTTCGCAGCGCATCGGCCGCGCGACCGACATCTACGGCCTGGGCGCCATCCTGTACGAGATGCTGAGCGGACGCCCCCCGTTTCTCGGCGCCACGGCGCAAGTGACGCTGGAGCAGGTGGTGAATCGTCAGGTGCTACCACCGCGCGAGCACAATCGCCTCATCCCCGCCGATCTCGAAGCGATCTGTCTCAAGTGCCTCGCCAAGGAACCGGAGCAACGCTATCCCACCGCCGCCGCGCTGAGCGACGATCTACGACGCTACGGCGAGGATCGTCCGGTCAGTGTGCGGCAGCCGGGCATCATCGAACGTACGCGGCGCTGGATCCGGCGCGAACCGCGTGTCGCCGCAGCGGTGGGTGCCTTCGTGCTGGCGCTGCTGATCGGACTCGCGGTCAGCGCGCAGCAGTGGCAGCGCGCGGAACGAAGCGCCGAGGCGTCGCGCGAGCTGTTGTGGGAAGGCCGGCGCGAAGCCGCGCTGCGGCTGCAGCAAGACGGCAAGGGTTACGAGGCGCTGCCCCGGCTGATCGACAACCTGCGCGAACAAGAAGCCGCGGGCGCCACCGAGTGGGCCGCGCTGGAGCAACGCCGCATAGGCCTGCTGATGGGACAAGGCGCAACGCTGATCGACCGCTTCGTGATCGACGATGCCAATCCGCTGGCGGTCGAGCTCAGCCCCGATGGCAGTACGCTGGCGATCGCGCTCAACGACCAGAGCGTGCGCTGGTACGACAGCGCGACGTTGACCGAGCGCGGTCGCGTCAGCTTGGCGCAAAGGCTCAGTTCGACTGGCGAACCGCGCGCGCCGATGTTGTTGCGCTTCGTGGACGAAACACACTTGAGGGTGACGCTGGCGTGGCTCTCGAATTTCGCCAGCCCGGCCGACGGCGATACTTGGCTGGTCGATCTGGAGCACGCCTCCGTGATCGAGCCGCCGCCGGCGTTCGCCGATTTCGCCGATGCGACCTACAGCGCCAACGGCCGCACCGCTCTGCTGCGAAACCGTCAAACCATGGCGCAACTGTGGCAGGTGTCGCCGTGGCGCGCGCTGTCGCCCTTGACCAAGTTGACGCAGGATTTGCGGCCGTGGCTGCTGGATCCAAACGGCCAGTTCGCTGTTCGATTACCTCTGACAAATTTTGGAGTCGCGTTCTACGGTTCTGGGCTGACTCCCGGCGATTTCGTCAGGTTGCCAGGCGACGCCGGGGTCTCGGCCTGGGCCCTGAGCGGCGACGGCAGCGAGCTGGCGCTGGGGGATTTTGAAGGCCGCGTGTTCCTGCTCAACGTCGCAACCCGGAAGCTGCGCACGCTGCCCACCCCACGTGGGCGAGAAATCACCTGGATCGAGTTCAGCGACGATGGGGGCTGGGTCGCGACCGCCGGCCAAGACGGCAGCGTGTATGCGTTCGATGTCGGGACCGGCGACGCCGTCGCGGCCGGGCAGATGAAACACGACTTCATCGTGCGACGCGTCGGCCTGCGCCGCTCACAACGCCTGCTCATCGCCAGCGGAGACGGCCAGGTGGCCTTGTGGCGCCTGTCGCGAGGGGGCGAGCGCGCGCTGCCTGCGCATCGCATCGGCGCAGGACCCGCGCCGCACGGCTCGGCGGCGAACTACGCGGTCGGCTGGTCGCTTGCCAGCGGGCTGCTTGCCAGCGCCGGCTTGGACGGTCAAGTGCGGCTGTGGCGCCTGCCCACCTCGCCGATCCTGCCGGCGCGAACGGCGCGCCAGACTTCCGAGCGGCTCGAGTTTGATGGGCACCGACTGGTGGATGTGGAATGGAACCGGCTGCGTCTGATCGATGCGAACGGAGCCGCGCTGAGCGATTGGCGCACGTTGGCGCAGCCTCCGGGTTACGCGGAACTCCTCGACGGCGGCCGCCTATTGTTGACGACGGTCGGACCGGAGCTGCGCCTGGAGGACGCCGTGACCGGGCGACTGCGCGTCCCGCCGCTGGCTTTGTCGAACTCTCCCCAACGACTGCTGGTCAGTCCTGACGGCAGCCGCGTGCTGCTCAGCTTCGGCGGCAGCATCGAGCAAGGCTTTGAGGAGCGCCTGCAGCTCGTCGACATTCGCAGCGGTCTGACACTGCCGGGCGCGGCAACGCTGCGCGGCCCCGTCCGCCGCTTTGTCTTCGCTCCGGACGGCAAGCGCCTGCTCGCGGTCGGCCCCGCCGAGGGCACGACCACCGTGCTCGCCACCGAGGACTTGCGTACGCTCGCGGAGTATCCGCACGATGGCTTCGAACCGGTGCAATGGGCCGATTTCGCGGCCAACGGCGACGAGCTGCGGCTGGTGACCCGAGCCGTGGACCCGCGCCTGGGTACCGACAAGCTGCAAGTATGGGATCCCGTCGCCGACGAAGTCCGCAGCGAAACCGCCCTGGGCCCGATCCAACCGGTGGGTGTGCTCGCCACACCGACCGGCAGCTTCGTCACCGCCAGCGTGCAAGACGTGATGGTGGACGCGCAGGGCAGCAGCCGACCGCTCGAAGGACGGCAGGAACAGCGCGATCTGGGCGCGAGCGTGGCGTTGAGTGAGGATCGTCGTTTGCTCGCGCGCAGCTATCGGCACACGGTGCAGCTCTACGACGCCGACAGCGCGCTCGCGCTAGGCCCGCCGCTGCAGGCCGACATCGCGGCGCTCGACGCCATCGTCCAACTCAAGTTCGCTCCGGACGGTGAGCAACTACTGGCGCGCAGTGGTTACGGCTATTGGCTGCGCTGGCCGATCGCGGCGGAAACCCGTGGCGCCGCTCAGCTCGACGCCGCGCTTGCTCCGTTGAGTCGCGAGCGGGAAAGTCAGCGATTGTTGTATCCCCCGACGCCAGACGAGCGCCGCGCCTTGCGGCTACGCGATCCCGGCCCCTGGCCGGCGCCCGAGAGTCGCCCGCGTCCCACCCGCTCGCGTCTCACCGAACGTGGCGACGCGATTCCAGCGCGCGCGGCGGACACCCCGGCGCATCTGGTCGACCTTGATCCGGTCTACAACATCGGTCCGGAAGAGCTGCGCAACAGTTTCTATAACATCCTCTCGGGCATGCGTCCCTTGCCAGCCGGTGTGCAGCGGATCCGCGGCGTGGACTTCGATTTGCGCGGCATGGTTCAGCTCGGCTCCATCGAGTCTCACCCCGGCGTCGGCGAAACCGGCAATTCCGTCGTGGTGCGCTGCCTGCCCTTGCCATCCCAAACGGCCTCGGCAGTGAACGTGCTGATGCGCGTAAGCCTGCCGCAACCGGTCGCCACCGATACCGTCGTGGCCGAAGTGCGCCTGCACTATACCGATGGCAGCTTTGCCCTCCTGCCCCTGCGTGCTGGCCGCGAAGTGCCCGGCTACGCGGGCGAGGACGGTGCGGTGCCGTTTGCATTTGCGACCTCTTCCGTCTACGCCGCCTCCGGCTTCTCCGACGAGCCGCTGATCGCCCCGCGCCTGGTCAACCCGCATCCGCAGCGCCTGCTGCGCTGCCTGGATCTGGATGCCCCCATCCCCGAATCACCGGTACTGTTGCTCGGCATCACGCTCGAGGCTCCTGCCCATGAGAAAACGCGACCGGCGCTGTAATCGGCAGCCCCGAACCCCTTAGCATGGAGTAGGCTCGGGTGGCGAAACCTGCGCAACCAAGGCCCCATCGGCACCACAGGAGAATCTCGTGAATCGTCCCGGACTCTGCAAACTGTTCGTCGTAGGCGCGCTGGCACTCGCGCCGCTCTCGGCCCAGGCCTGCGGTGAGGGCATGTTCAACACGGGCAAGGGACTGCCTTATCAGGCCTATCTCGCACCGCGACCGGCGGCGGTGCTGGTGTACTCGACACCCGCCGCGTCCGGTGCGGAACAGGACGCGCTGCACGCCGGACTCCAAAAGGCCGGCCATACCGTAACCGTGGTGCGCGACGCCGACTCCCTGAAGCGCGCGATCGGTGAGCATCGCTACGACGTGGTGATTTCGGCCTTCGATGTCGTCGACGCGATTCCGACCCAAGCCTCTGTGGGTGAAACGCCGCCGTCAATTTTGCCGGTGGTGGCGCGCAGCGCGCGCAACTCGCCGCAACTGCGCGACCGCTTCGATCTGTTCGTCCTTGATGGTGCCAGCCTCGGGCAGTACCTGCGCGCGATCAACAAGACTGTCGCCGCACGCCTGCCGTAATCGGATTCGCTCGGTCGAAGGGGAACGACGTGGGGACTCGACTGTCGCGGCTTGTCGTCGCCGCCGTCTCGACTTGGGCCGCTTGCGCCCAGGCGCAACTTTACGTCCCGTCCCAGGGCAGCGGCGCGGTTTCCACGACCTTGCAGGTCGTCACAGACCACAACCACCTGAACTCGGAGGGAGACGCGATCGCCCCCGGCCGGATCACGACCAACTCGATGGTCCTGAAGCTGGACTACGGTCTCACCGACCGCCTCGCGGCAACCCTGACCGCCCCCTTTCTGGAAAAGAAATTCCGCGGCAGCGGGGCGCACAACCCTGATCCATTCAATGAGGATCACGACGATCGCGAGCACATCGAAAGGCTCGACGATGGCCAGTTCCACAGTACCTGGCAGGACTGGGGCGTCGGGTTGCGCTACCGCTGGCGCGAGCAACCACTGGCAATCACCAGCTTCTTGAACTACTCCTGGCCCAGCCAGGACTACACTTACTTCGCCCACGCTGCGCCCGGCACGGGGCAGAAACGCACCCAGATCGGAGTCTTCGCGGGTCGGGGATTCGGCCCCCCCTGGATCAACACTTATGCCCAGGCCAGCTATTCCTACACCTTTGTCGAAAAGGTGCTGGATATCAACGTCAACTACAGCACCCTGAACCTGGAACTGGGTTACCACTTCAGTCCCAACCTATCGGCTCGCGTGTTCGCCGCTTGGCGCAAGACCCATGGCGGGCTCGAGTTTCCAAGCGACTTCCCGTCGCGCAGCGACGAGCGGTGGTTGCACCATGATCAGATCCAGCGCGTCGACTATCTTAACGGCGGCCTCGGCCTTGCCTGGCGGTTCAACGAGCGCTACTCGCTCACGCTGGACTACCTGAATACGCTCTGGGGCGAAAACGGACACGAGATCCACAATGCCGTCGCGCTGGCGATGTACCGCGGATTCTGACGCGAAGTACGCATGCGAAGTTGCATGGTCGCGGCGTTAGCGCGACGCGGTGCGAACAGCCATTACGTACTGAATGGCACTTACTTGGGCGCGAAATCACCGGTCTCGTCACCCCGCGAAAGCTGGAATCCATCTTGACCTCCGCCGAGCAAGCTGCAGAAGTCAGATGGCGCTTTCGCTGGAATGACGGCGAGTTGAGTCGGACTGTCGCGAAGCAAGTGCCGTTCCCCGCTACTTCTTGTCCTCGCCCGCAGCGTCTTCGGGCGTGGTTTGCACCGCATCTTTCTCAACGGCTTTCACGTCCGCGGCTACGGCGACTGCCTCACCAATGCCCGGCAGCTTTGCAGGATCGCCGAGCAACGCGGCGGCATCGATGCGTTGGCCCTGCCAGCGCGCGCCGAAGTGCAGGTGCGGACCCGTCGTACGGCCGGACTCGCCGATCGTGCCTAGCTTGTCGCCGCGTTTGACTTCGTCACCCATCTTCACCGCGATCTCATCGAGATGGAACACCATCGTCACGAGTCCGCCGCCGTGATCGACCATCACGGCCTTGCCGGAATAGAAGTGATCTTCGGCCAGGACAACCTTGCCGTCGGCAGGCGACGACGCCGCGGTGCCGGTACCGATGAGATAGTCGAGTCCGCTGTGGCGGCTGCGGATCTTGCCGTTGTAGATGCGCAGTTCGCAGAAGTCGCTGCGGTCTTTCGTTCCCGCGCCCACGGCAGGAGCCCCGAGCGGCAGGGTGAAACGGGGATGCACGTCGGGTTCGCCCTTCACCGCCGTGAGCACGGCGCCGCGTTCCTTGTCCGCGCGCGCAAGGTTTTCGGCAGAGAGATCGATGTACTCCAACTTGTCGAGCGTGATCTCGGTGTCCGTGCACTCGCGTTCTTCGACTTTGAGCGCGCCGAGCTTCTGGGCGCCGGCAGCATCCCACAGTGCAACTTCGTGCAAGCCGGGCTTGGTCTTCATGTCGACCGGGTAGTAGCACGTGCCATCCAACGCGGCGAAGCGCTTGCCGTAGATGCCGCATTCGCGCGCATCCGCGCCGCTCCAGCGCGCGACGCCGCCTTGCAGAACGATGGCCTCGGGGGTATCCGCGAAAACGGGAACGGAGCCTGCAGCGAGCAGCAGGGAAGAAGTAAGTAGAAGCATACGCATGATCGAATCTCCGCAATGAAGGTTGGACTTCTCGCGGTGCCTTTCCCGCCCAGGAAAGGCTAGCACGGTGCGCCGGCGCTTCGACGCGTGTGCTTGCCGCAGTTCAGCGGGGAGACGGCAACGAACACCCGATGCGACGGCGACCGCGCTGGCTGCCCGAGACGCTGTGATCGGATAAGGTGGCAAGCGAGAGGAGGCACCGCATGCCGAGCCGATTCGACACTACGCGCTGGAGCCTGGTCCGCAACGCAGGCCGCGACGATCCGGCCGGGCGGTTGGCGCTGGACGAGCTGTGCCGCATTTATCGGCCCGCGGTGCTGGCGTTCCTGCGCCGACGCGGCATGAGCCGCGACGCGGCCGAGGAATCCACGCAAAGTTTCTTCCTGCACCTGCTGGAACACGAACTCGCGGCGCGCGCCGATCCGGCGCGCGGGCGCTTCCGCGTGTTCCTGCGCACGGCACTGGAGAATCACCTGTCGCACCGGCGTGAGCATGACGCGGCGCAGCGACGCCAGGCGCCCGGTGGCTGGGTCGCGCTTGAGGATCGCGGATATCCCGGCGGCGAGGATGCCGACACGACACTCAGTCCGGAGCAGGCATTCGACATGGCCTGGGCTTTGACTGTCCTTGATCGGGCAATGTTGCGACTGCGTGCGGAGTTCACGGCGCGTGGCGCGGCAGATGAATTCGACCGTCTGCGGCCGGGCCTCACCGAGGGCCTGGAGTCAGGCGAGGCACGCGCGCTTGGCGAGCAATTGGGCATCGGTGCGAATGCAGTCGCCGCGCGTCTGCATCGCCTGCGCATCCGGCTACGCGCTGCGGTGCGGCTGGAGTTGGCCGAGACCGTCGACACCCCCAGCGATGCGGAACGCGAACTGCGTCATCTGCGCGGCCTGCTGGGCGGGCGTGAGGTCGGCGACGACTGAACGCGGGTGGACGCGGCATCATCGACGTGCCGGAATCCGGTAGGGAATGGAACCGGTCCCCCAATCAGAAGCGAAATCAATGATGGGCGAAGCCGATCGCGCCACACCCCCGCCGAAGTCGCCGGCCATGGCCTCGCAATGGTCCCTCGTGCTCGCGCTGGGTGCCGACGCCGCGCCGGCGCAGCAGGCGCTGGGCGACCTGTCGCAGCGTTACGCGTATCCGGTCTACGCCTGCCTGCGGCGCTGCGGGCAAGACCAAAACCAGGCGCAGACCAGTTTGCAGCGCTTTCTGCATCAGCTGTCGCGCGGCG
>JBKJTK010000435.1:0-3634 GCA_046590875.1 Chiayiivirga sp. | reverse complement strand
CCGTAGTCCGCATCCACGAACGGCAAATACTTCGGAAACTGCCGCCGCAGTGTCCACAGATCGGGAAACGCAACGCAGCGTGCATGACCTCGCGGCCGATGCGTTTCCCGATCTGTGGACACTGCGGCGGCAGTTTCCGAAGTATTTGCCGTTCGTGGATGCGGACTACGGCACTGCGGCGTATTTGCCGATGCTGGATGGGGCACGGTTTGACGTCACGCTGGGGTCGCGGGGAGGGCTTGTCGCGAAGGCGGCGGATGCGCGGACGCAGGGGTTGCTGGATGAGGCGGGATGGTGAGACTGGCACCTTCCCGCGCGGGATGTCGCTTTCGTAGCGCCATCCCGCGCTGGATGTTGTTTTCGTAGCGCCATCCATGGCTTTTTTCGTGCGCCTCCGGGCGCCCGAGTCACTTCTCTTGACTCCGGGCATCCTGCCCTCCGCCCCTTCGGGGTCGCCTTCGGCGTTCGCGCCGCTCCTGCGGCGCAGTGAGTGGCCAAAGAGAAGTAACCAAGAGAAAGGCCACCCCGGAGCCGCGCCCTTAGGACATCCCTGTCCAAAGGGTGCGTGAGTCGGGGCCGGGGTTTGTCGACAGCACATCCCTGTCCTGACGACAAACGCGCGCACTTCCTGTGTGCGCCCCTGCGGGCCTATCGTCCCCGCCTCACCGCGTCTCAGGGGCCCCTTCAAAGAGCGCGCGCTCCTGCGCGAAGAAGCAAGATCACAAGCAAGAGCCAAAGCACCGTTGCGCGCGGGTGTTGCTTCGCCCTTGATCTCGGGTCCCGTGTGGCGCGGCGGCGGGCTGGTGGAAAAGCCCGCAGGGTCGCGCCCATGGATGGGCGTGAGTTTGTCGTCAGTACAGGGATGTGCTGTCGACAAACCCCGCCAGTCCGACGCGCACCCGTAGCGAAGCGAAGGGCGCGTAACCCGGGTCGCCTTCTCTTTGGTTACTTTCTCTTGGCGACGCAAGAGAAAGTGACTCGGACGCCGCAGGCGGACGAAACGTGCGGCGCCGTTGCCACGTGCACACGAAGCTGAGCAAAAACCGGTTTCTGGCTTTTGCCGGAATGACGGGACTGGGACGTGGCCGATGTGGTCAAGCATCACGCGGCTCGCTTCAATGCATCAATCAACGTCTCCAGCGACGCCGCCCGCGGCTTCACCACCCAGAACTTCCCGGCAAAATCACGGAATTCATCGAGAATCTGTTGCCCCCAGACGCTGCCGGTCTCCGCCACATGCCGCATGATCTGCTGCCGCAGATGCTGCAGCTGGCTTTCCATCCCTTCGGTGGAGAGGCGATGGATGTCGATCAGTTCATGGTTGTAGCGGTCGACGAAATCGCGTTCGATGTCGAGCACGTAAGCAAAGCCGCCCGTGAAGCCGGCGCCGAAGTTGATGCCGGTGCGACCGAGCACGGTGACCACGCCGCCGGTCATGTATTCGCAGCAATGATCCCCGACCCCTTCCACCACCGCGGTCGCGCCGGAGTTGCGCACGGCGAAGCGTTCGCCGGCGCGTCCTGCGGCATAGAGTTCGCCGCCGGTGGCGCCGTAGAGACAGGTGTTGCCCATGATCGGGGTCTCGTGTGCGGTCCAGGTCGCTTCGTTCGGTGGCCGCAGCACGATGCGACCTCCGGCCATGCCCTTGCCGACGTAGTCGTTCGCGTCGCCTTCGAGATACAACTGCAGGCCACCGGCGTTCCAGGCACCGAAACTTTGTCCGGCCACACCCGACAGGCGCAGCGTGATCGGGGCATCGCTCATTCCGTGATCGCCGTGTCGTCGCGCGATCTCTCCCGAGAGCGCCGCGCCGATCGCGCGGTCGTAGTTGCGCAGCTCGAAGCGGTATTCGCCGCCACGCTTTTCGGCGATGACGGCACGCAGGTTGTGCAGCATGCGTGCCGCCAGCGCGCCTTCGTCGTGCGGCACGTTGCGCGGGTTGGTGCAGTAACGCGCGACCTCGGCTTTGGCCGGCCCGCTGGCGAGCAGCGGCGCGAGATCGAGACCCCGTTGCTTGGCCGTCGTGCCCTCCAGAATGGTCAGATACTCGGTGCGCCCGATCAGGTCTTCGAGCTTTCTGACCCCGAGGAACGCCATCCACTCGCGCGTCTCCTGCACCACGAAACCAAAATAGTTCATCACCATCTCGGGCAGGCCGGTGAAGAACTGGCTGCGCAGGCGTGCATCCTGCGTCGCCACGCCGGTGGCGCAGTTGTTGAGATGGCAGATGCGCAGGTACTTGCAGCCCAGCGCCACCATCGGCGCGGTGCCGAAGCCGAAACTTTCCGCGCCGAGGATCGCGGCCTTGATCACGTCGAGCCCGGTTTTGAGTCCGCCGTCGGCCTGCAATCGCACCTTGTGCCGCAGCCCATTCGCGCGCAGCGCTTGTTGGGCTTCGGCAATACCCAGCTCCCAGGGGGTGCCGGCGTACTTGATCGACGACACCGGTGAGGCGCCGGTACCGCCGTCGTAGCCGGAAATGGTGATGAGATCGGCATGCGCCTTGACCACGCCGGCCGCGATGGTGCCGACCCCGGCGTGGCTGACGAGTTTCACCGACACCAGCGCGGTCGGATTGATCTGCTTGAGATCGAAGATCAGTTCGGCCAGATCTTCGATGGAGTAAATATCGTGATGCGGCGGCGGTGAAATCAGTCCGATGCCGGGTTTGGCAAAGCGCAGACGCGCGATCAGATCATTGACCTTGTGGCCGGGCAGTTGCCCGCCCTCACCCGGCTTCGCGCCTTGCGCGATCTTGATCTGCAGCACCTCGGCATTGATCAGGTATTCGGGCGTGACGCCAAATCGACCAGAGGCCACCTGCTTGATCTTCGACATTTTCTCCGTTCCGTAGCGCGCCGGATCTTCCCCGCCTTCGCCGGAATTGCTGCGCCCGCCGAGACGGTTCATCGCGATCGCAAGCGCTTCGTGCGCTTCGGGCGACAACGCGCCCAGTGACATGCCGGCGGAATCGAAGCGCGGCAACAGCGAAGCGGCCGCTTCGACTTCTGCAATCGGTACGGGCGTACGGGTGGTGTCGAGCGCGAGCAGATCGCGAAGTGTCGCCACGGGGCGCGCATTCACGTGCTCGGCGAACACTTTGTACTCAGCGTAGTCGCCGCTGCGCACCGCGGCCTGCAGGCTGCCGATCACGTCCGGGTTGTAGGCGTGGTACTCGCCGCCGTGGATGTACTTCAGCAAGCCCCCCGGCAGCAACGGCGCGGCGTCGTCCCAGCTTTCGCGCGATTGCGCATCCGCCTCGCCCTGCAAGGCGGCCCAGTCGGCCCCGGCGACGCGACACGGGGTTCCTTCAAAGCACAAATCCACAATGTCGCGATCCAGCCCGATGATCTCGAACAACTGCGCACCGCGGTAACTGCCGATGGTGCAGATGCCCATCTTCGACATGATCTTGAGCAATCCTTTCTTGATTCCGCGCCGGTAACTGCGTCCGAGCTGCGCGGGTTCGTTGCCGCGCTTGGCTTTCAGGATGTTCTTGCTGCCGAGTTCGAAAAGGGTCTGGTAGGCGAGATACGGATACACCGCGGTCGCGCCGTAGCCGATCAGGCAGGCGAAGTGATGCGGATCGCGCGCGGTGCCGGTTTCCACAATCAGATTGCAATCACAGCGAATG
>JBKJTK010000275.1:0-8665 GCA_046590875.1 Chiayiivirga sp. | reverse complement strand
CTGCATCATCCGGCAGAAGCGTCCCTCGCCGCAGCCAATGTCTACGGCCCGCCGGAAGCCGCGCCCCGTGACCCGCGCCAGCATTGGCGCGTCGAGCACATATCGTCGGCCCCAGTCTCCATCATCGCCGATGACCTCGATCCAGGCCTGGGCGGAATGGTCCCATCCTTGTGACATGGCTTTACTTCCCACAGGGGTGTCTTAAGTTTGGATTTCCTGGCCCCATTTCCTGCCTTTTCCCGTCAGCGACAGTCGATGGGCAGCAGATCCACCGCCTGAAACTGGCTGACGACCCGATAGCAGCTGACCTCTACCCGCAGCAGTGCACAGTCCGGCGAAGTGACAAAGGCGCGCAGGGTCGGATGTCTGGCCAGATAGATGGCGAGGAAGCCTGCGTGTTCATCGTCGGGAATCGCCTGCGCAAATCCGCAAACCGAGATAGCAACGGCACGCTGATAGTCGGCCGGGTCGTTGCTGCGATCGTCAATCAAGAATGACACCGCCGAATTCAGCAGCAGGTTGGCGTGCTTCTGAGTGTCGCGAAGCGTCGCAAAAATCAGGAACCGTAAATCCGTGGTGTGCGCGAAGGCCATCAGGCTTGTGTAGGGCTGCGCATGCTGCTGCGTGGCCAGCACTCCTTGCAACTGCAGGCTGAACATGTGGTTGATCTGTTCGCGCAGGGCGTCGCTGTGCATGGCAGGGCTCCCGATAGGCCGGCGCTTGCGCGCGTGCAGGCTCAGCAGTTGCAAAAGCCCATGTCCTCGCGACGATACACAGCAACGCGACAGAATCAAGAAGCTTGCCCGGGAACTCCCAGCCGACCAAGCCCTGACCGGTTGACTGGCAGGCCTCTGGTTGTAACCTCGCACTGCGAGCCGCTGGACTGTTCCGTCAGTCGGCTGGCGCGACCTGCGGCACCGGTTGCAATGCCGACGCGTCCACGCCTTGCGCGGCCAGTTTCGCGACCAGCGCGTTGTAGCGCACAACGTCCATGGTCGGCTGGCGCCCAAACACCCAGGCAAGCTTGCGGTTTGGTGTGACAAGTGCGGCACCCTGATAGTCGTCGTCAACGTGCACTACAACCAGCTCGGTTGAGAAAGGCCACACAAATTGAACCTTCCAGCGTGAGCCGCCGCTACCTTCAACGACGCTCGACACGCCGCGCCAGCGTCGATCTTCCTCGCCGAAGCGCTTCTTGAAGACGAAATCGTTATCAATGCGACCATCGGGGCGCAGACGGTACTCATCACGCGTGGCAACTTTGCCCGCCTCAAAAAAGTACGAAACGTTCGCGATCACGTACCACGTGCCCATGAAGCGCGACAGATCCACCGATGTTGCCGCTTCCAGCGGCGGGCGCTGGCGTGTGGCGGTTCCTGCACAGGCGGCGAGGATCAAAGCGGCGAACAACAGCAGCGGGCGAATCATCAGTTTTCGAGTCCTTCAGCGAGTGACCGACGCGACCTGCGCCGCGAGGAATTCGCAAAGTTGATCGGCGTTGGCCGAAGTCTTGCGAGTCATTGCAAATTCATGTTCCGGATCAAGCACACGATCCAGCCAGATGCCGCCGTCCGCATCGACAGCTGGCCGGGTGCTGCCCAACCACAGCGCGGTGTCGGCGCCTTCCACTGCAGCGCGCAGATAACGTCGCAAGGTTGCGCGAAAGGCCGGCAACGCGGTTTGCACGCCAGCCGTGTCAACCCAACCCGGATGCATCACGTAGACCCGCGGCTCTCCATTCCAACGCCGGTTCCAGGCGCGAGTCAGTTCGACCTGGGCGCGCTTGTGCATGGCGTAGACAGCCATGCCGTCATGCCCTGCTGCAGTCAGTGAGGCCATCTCGGAAAGTCGCAGCGGCGAACCATACATACCACCGGAACTCATGTTGATCACCGCCGCAGCGGGGGCGAAACCGCCGTCGGCTTGCAGCCCTTCCGTGAGCACGTAGTGACTGAGCAGATTGGTGACGAATGAGGTCTCCAGCCCTTCAGGGGTCAGTTCGAAGCCGTCCAGCAAAAGACCTACGTTGTTGACCAGCACGTCGATGCGCTCGCCGCGCGCCTGCAGTTCCTGCAGCAGGCGGCGGGTGTCTGCCACGCTGGAGAAATCCACCCGCAACGGCTGCATTCGCGATGGGTCACTGCATGCACGAACCAGATCGGCAAGCTTGTCCGGACTGCGCGCCGCCGCCAGCACCCGCGCGCCACGGATGTGCGCCAAGCTGGCAATCGCCGCACCGATGCCACCACTGGCCCCAGTGATGAGCCAAGTCTGACCATCGAGACGCTCGGGGTAGGCCTGCCAACCATGTTGCCGACGAACCAAGCCAACGCGGCTGAAGCGCGTGAAAAAGCGCGAGTAAAAAAACAGGCTGGCGAAGGTTCGGAGCATGTCGGAACTGGGCGAATCGAGTGTCTTGAGGCAGAAGCCTATTCCCCAGCACGTGAGCAGCGCGCAACGGTGCATAGGGAACTCAAACGCCCTTTTCGGGCAATCTGCGCGGCAGCCAGACGCGGCGCAAGCGTCGGTTTGACCGTGGTTGGGGCGTCATCGCAGAGCGTTTTTTCTGGTTGATGGGTGTTCGGTAGCCCCGTTCGTGGTGATTTCCCGCCGGTTGCTGACAGTGGGCCGTGCGCTGCCCTGCGGGATCGTGGCCGCATCGGGTCGGGTGGCGGGTTCGCCTTCAGCGCGGCGATGCGGCTGTGGCGAAAAGCATAAGGTGATCGGGAACATCAGATTATGCTTCCCAGGCAAACATAAGGCTTGGCAGCGACGGCCATGAACGGCTGCAAACTCGGGATCGCTGGCCTGCAACCGGGCGATGGCATCGGCACTGCATTCTTGGGTTAGCGCACTGGAAAGCGGCGATGCAGGTCTTTCAGATATTGTTCGGCGAGGATCGCGTACCGGTCAACGGACCCACAAGACAGCAGTTACACAGTTCAAATTGCAGACTCCTAGCGCCCAGCACATTTCAGATGAAAGGCTCAGATATGAAACGGCAACCCGGTTTGGTCTTGTCAATGGGCATTCGGACGCTTGCCGCAGGGTTGGCCGCAGCATTAGCGCTCACAGCGCAAGCGGCGCCCACCATCAAAGCTGGATATCTCGGCAGTCCGCACTTGCAGCTCAGTGATTCCTATAGCCTGAGCTTCAGTGCGCCCAAGGCCGCCGGCACAGCGCGCGCACTCAGCATGGGCAGCGCAGACTTTGACAACGACGGCTTCCCGGACCTGGTCAGCGCTTACGCCAGCGACAAAGGCGGCCTGATCAGCCTGCACGGGAGCAACGAACAGGCCTGGTCGCCAAGCTCACCCGCGTCGCAAGCTTTGGTGCGAACTGGCGCTTTCCCGTCTGGATTTGAAAATACCTCAACGCTTTTGAGCGTGGCTGTCGCGCCTGACTTGCTTGCGCTGGGCGATTTTGACCGCGACGGCAATGTTGATTTGGCATTCGCCAAACGCGGTGACAGCACGCTATATTTCCTGGCCGGCACTGGGGCGGGTTTTGCGTCAGCGCACGCCATCGTGCTGGGCGCGGGCATCGATGCACTCGCGAGCGGCCAGATTGACCTACCCGATGGCATGACTGATCTCGCCGTTGCGGTGTCCAACGCCACCGGCGCGAGCCTGCTGTCCTATGCTGATCGGCTCGAAGGCATCAACGCCAAACCCGAACGCACCGCGCTCGCAGCACCTGCAAACGCGTTGGCGATCGGCAATTTAGACTCAAGCCCGATGGGCGATGTTGCCATTTTGGGCAATGGCGAACTGGCCATTCTGCATGGCCGCAACCCGCGTCTCGCCGCGCCGGGTTTCAATCGCCTGGAGGCGCTGTCGTTTGATTTTGCGATCCAAGCTTTTGCGCTTGGCAACTTCATTTGGGATCGAGCCGGCAATACCGAATTCGCTTTGCTCAAGGACGACGGCAGTGTGCAGATTGCCGCGCGCGGCACCCTTGATACTCGCAGCTACAGCATTGAAGAAGTGCGCGCGTTGCGCCGCAGTCAGCTCAGCGCCAAATCATCAAGCGTCAAGTACTGGCAGCCCGGCAGCGACACCGCTTGGGCCATCAATGAGTCCACCGCGCCGCAGATGAGTAAAGCCTCGGCGCTGCGCGCACCCATATTGCTTGGCGCCCAGCTCGCCGGCCAGAACGCCGATGACTTGCTGGTGGTGGACGCGCTCGCACAAACCATCAAGATTTTGACCAAAGAGGCCACTGCGCGCAAAAGCTACGCCGTCGTTGTCGGCAGCGCGCCAGTTGCCGTGCTTTCGCTGCAAACCAGCGCGTTTGTGCGCCCAAGCCTGATCGTTTTGGGCGCAGGCAGCGATGCGCCAAGCATCGCCCCGTCGGCTACCAAAGCCACCTTTGGCGTCAGCAAAACTGCCGACACCAACGACGGCGCCTGCAACGCCGATTGCAGCCTGCGCGAAGCCATTTCTGCCGCCAACGCCGCCCCTGGCGCCGACACGGTAACCATTCCAGCGGGTACGTACACGCTGACCATCGCCAACGGTGGTGGCATAAATGAAGACAACAACGCTACCGGCGATTTGGACATCAACGGCCCCACCACGCTGACCGGCGCCGGTGCTGCCAGCACCATCATTCAGGCGGGCACCACCAACGCCAACGGCATCGACAAGGTGCTGGCGTTCAACCCCTTCTGCACCACCGCGGTCACCAGTTCGCTCGCCGATGTGACCGTACGATTTGGGCGCAACACGCAGCCCCCGACGGCACCAGACTTTAGCTACACCGGCGGCGGCATGGATGTGTGCAACGTCAGTGCGGGTGGTTTTGCGATGACCAACACCACCGTTTCCGACAACAACGCGACCACTGGGTACGGCGGCGGCATCAATTTCGATTCGGTTGCGCCAGCCAACGGAGCGTTTTCGATCACCGGCGCGGTCGTAACAAATAATCGAACAAGCTCTGCAGCAAGCGTGGTTAAGAACGGCGGCGGTATCAACCTGTTCGCCGACCAGCACACCGTCAACATCACCAACACCGTGATCAGCGGCAACACCTCCGTGCTCGAAGGCGGCGGCATCTACGCCCGCCATACCAACAGCGGTGCAGTGACGATTTCTGGATCGACCATTTCGGCCAACGTTGCGGCAAGCCGCGGCGGTGGTATTACCGACAACCAGCTTGGTATTGCTTCGCTGGTTATTCAGAATGACAGCGTGATTCAAAACAATATCTCGCAGGGCACCGCGGCAAGTACCGCGTCGCGCGGCGGCGGTATCTTTTTTTCTCCCCAAGCCGGCACCACAACCTCAACCGTTCGCGAAACCACCATCACCGGCAATCAAGCTGTAACCGGCACCGACCAATTCGGCGGCGGCATGGCGGCGATCAGCGGGCAGATTTCAGCCCAATTCAATCGCGTGACCGGCAACACTGCGGGCACGGCCAGCGGCTTTCACAACGCCGGCGCGACCGTTACGGGTCTGCGCAATTGGTGGGGTTGTAACGCTGGCCCCGCGTCAGTGCCGTGTAATCGGAGCACCAACGTCAGCGGCACACTGACCACGTCGCCACATCTGATCCTGCGCCACGTTGCATCGCCCGCCACCATTTTTGTCACCCAGACCAGCACGTTGACCGCTGATTTTCTGCGTGATTCCGGCGCTGGCGTGATTGCGCCAACCGACCTGGACGCGCTGATCGGCACCTCGATAGTGTTCAACGGCAACGTGTTCGGTGGTCTATCCGCCACACAGACCGCCATTCAAGCCAATGGCACCGCAACCGCCACGTTTACGGCCACCGGCGCTGGCGCTGGCGGCGCCAACAGTGTTGTCGATGCGCACACCGAAACGGCTGCGATCACGATCAACCGCTTCAACAGCATCACCACCATCACCAGCGACCTGCCGGACCCCTCACTGGTCGGTGCACCGGTTCCTGTCAACTTCACCGTCACGCCGGTGGCGCCCGATGTTGCAGCACCCACCGGCAACGTGGTCGTCACCATCTCTGGCGGTGGCGAAACCTGCACCGGAACCGTCGCAGCGGGCACCTGTTCGATCACGCTGACCAGCGCCGGTGCGCGCACATTGACGGCCAACTATGTCGGGGACACCAGCTACAACCCCAGCAGTGACACCGAAGCTCACCAGGTCTTGGTGCCGCCCGTGCTGAGCATCAACGATGTCACGCTGTTCGAAGGCAATGGCGGAACCGTGAATGCCACGTTTACGGTGTCGCTGACGCCAGCGCCTGTGGCCGGCGCGGTCACTTTCAACATTGCCACCGCCGACGGCACCGCCATCGCACCCACCGATTATGTCGCGCGAACCCTCACCGCCCAGAGCATTCCAATCGGAATTTCGACCTACACGTTTACGGTCGTGGTGAATGGCGATACAACGGTTGAGCCAAACGAAACCTTCAACGTCAACGTCAGCAGCGTAACTGGCGCAACTGTTGGCGACGGCTCCGGGCTAGGCACCATCAACAACGACGACGTGCCTGCAGCCTCCATCACGGTGTTGCCGGCAAGCACGCTCGAAGACGGCCCAGGCAATCTGACCTACACCGTGGCGCTCGACCAGGCGCCGGTTGTGGCCACCACCGTCAATATCACCGCTGGCGGCACCGCCAGCTCACCGGTGGATTACACCGGCGCAGTCAGCAATGTCTCCTTTGGGATTGGTGTCAGCACGCAAACCATCGTCATCGACCCGGCCGTTGATGCCATCACCGAAGGCGATGAAACGGTGATCTTGACCGTCGCCGCTGGCAGCAGCTACAGCGTCGGGTCGCCCGTCAGCGCCACCGGCACGATTACCGACGACGATTTACCATTGCTGTCGATCAACGATGTCTCGATCAGCGAAGGCAACGCGGGTACGCAGCTATTGAATTTCACGGTAACCCGCACGGGTGCGACGGCTTCATCGGTGGGCTTTGGCTTCGCCACGGCCAACAGCAGTGCAACCATTGCCGATAGCGACTACGTCGCGGCAACCGGCACGGGCACGATCCCAGGCGGCGGTCCGACGGGTACCACCACGGTAAGTGTCACCATCAATGGCGATGCCACGTTCGAAAACAATGAGACTTTCTTTGTCAACTTGAGCGTCCCCACCAATGCCACGATTTCAGACAACCAAGGCACTGGTGCGATTACCAACGATGACAGCGCACCGACCTTGGCGATTGATAGCGTCAGCATTACTGAAGGCAATGCCGGCACACAAAATCTGCAATTCACGGTCACGCGCACGGGCTTAACGGCGCTGCCCGCGAGCTTTACCGCCGCCGCAGCGAATGGCACAGCGACGGCACCCTCGGATTATTTGGCAGCCTTGGTCGGTTCAAGCTCGATCGCCGCCGGTGGCGTGACTGGATCGACGCCGTTGACGGCGACCATCAATGGCGATGCCGTGGTCGAGGCGAATGAGACGTTTTCCGTAGTGCTTTCAGCACCGCTGAACGCCACGATTGCAACGGGCACTGGCACCGGCACGATCAATAACGACGACACGGCAGGCATAACGCTGACGCAATCCGGCAGCACGACAGATGTGACCGAAGGTGGCGCCACCGATAGCTACACTTTGGTGTTGACCAGTCAGCCCACGAGCGATGTGAGTGTTGACCTCAACCCGGGTACGCAGGTGACGGTGGCGACGAACCCAGAGTTGTTCACCACAGGGAACTGGAATGTGGCGCGAACCGTCACAGTTACTGCGGTCGATGATGCCGCGGTGGAAGGCACGCACACCGGCACCATCAGTCACCTGATCACCAGTTCGGATGCGAGCTATAACGCTTTTGCAGTGGCCGATGTTTCGGCCAACATCACCGACAACGATTTCATCCCAGCCAATTTGGCCGTGACCATTACCGCATCCCGCGCCACGCAAGAGCCGGGTCAAGCGGTGTCGTATGCAGTGGATGTGGCCAATCTCACTGTCGGCACCAACGTCAACACCGCCAGCTTTGATTTCACCGCTCCCGCAGATTTGGTCGGGTTGAGTTGGATATGCGTCGCCGATCCAGGCGCAACGTGCCCGGCCAGCGGCAGCGGCGTGCCATCCCACAATATTGCGCTCAATGGTGGAACCGGTGTGACCTACAACATCACCGGCAATGTCGGCGCCGCCGTGCCCATCGGCACCGTGATTACCACCACGGCCAGCGTTTCAATTGCCCCGCCTTACACCGACCCGGTGCCTGCCAACAACACCGCAAATGCCACGCTGACGGTGTTGCCAGAACAGATTTTTGCCCATGGATTTGAGTGAGGTTCGCCGGCACTGGGCAACCGGGATGAAATCGAACAAGCCTTGGGCGCGCTGACGGACAAGTGCTTCAAACAGCTGCCGGACATAGACGTCTAGCGAGCGTTGAGAGTGATTCGAATAGCCACGAGTTTGAAACCGTGTTGAGGATCCATGGAACAAGGTCTGGGACAGCTCGTTCTGTGAGGGTCTACACCCGTGCCGGCCTCAAGTGGAAGCTCTGCCTCGCTTCAGCACACGATTTCGTACCAACGTCGTTGAAGGGAAACGGGGCGAGTTTGAGGGTAAGCGTGTGGCGACGACACCTTCCCATCCCTGCGCAACCTGAGGAACGCTCGCGCCTGGTTTTCATGGAGCGCGACGATGGGTGTGTTCAATGCGGAGAAGGCGACCCTGTGGTC
>JBKJTK010000211.1:0-3322 GCA_046590875.1 Chiayiivirga sp. | reverse complement strand
CGGGAGCACCGCTTCGGAAATGCCGGCGCGACTGGGATTGAACAGGTCGCCGAAGTTGCGCAGCCGCGATTGCATGCGCAGCAGGTTGTTCTGCGCGTAGTCGGCGACGTGCTCACGCCGGCCCATCACGCCCAGCACGCTGCCGACCCAGATCATCTGGTCGGCGGGGGGCGCCAGGCGCGATTCGTTGCCGGACTTCAACGCCAGCAACAGCGGCGCGTTCTTCTGCGCCTCGGCTTCGCCGACAGACATCCCGACCAGCGGACTCTCGGCGCTGACGGTGAGCTCGAACACCTCGCCTTCGATTCCGTAGGTGCGCGCGAAATAACTCTCGGTACGCGCCGGCGCCACGCTCTTGTCTTCCACTTTCCCCAGCAGACGGCGTCCGAACAGGCGGAAATAGACCAAGCCCAGGGCGAGCAGCGCCAATCCGATCGGCATCGGCTTGAACATCGCCAAGGGCTTGAGCGTGGCCACGCCCGAGGGCAGGTTGCTGTTTGCCGCCACCAGCAGATCGTTGAGCAGGATCATCGGCGAGGAGCCGACCATGGTGAGGCTACCGCCCATGATCACGCAGATCGCGATCGGCAATAGCAGCCGCGCCAGGGTGACGCCGCTGCGTGCCGATAAACGCGAGGCCACCGGCAGGAAGAGCGCGGTGACCGATGGGTTCTGCATCACCGAGGAAATCAGGCCCGCGATCAGCGAGGTCAGCACGATCAATCGTTCCTCGATCCCGTGCGAACGTCGCAGCAGCCAGCCGGCGAGGCGATTGAGCACGCCGGTGCGGTCGAGTCCCGCGCCGAGGATCATGGTGGCAATGACGCTCATCACCGCGCTGCCGGCAAACCCGTCGAACAGTTGTTCCGCGGGCACCAGCTGGGTGAGGCCCAGCGTCACCAACACCAGCAGCGCGGTCACGTCGGCGCGCAGCCGCTCCCACGTGAACATCACCATGGTGAAGCCGATCAGCCCCAGCACGAGCAGCATGTCGGTGGTGAGGGTCAGGCCGCTATCCATGGCTCAGGCGGCAATGGCCGCGGCGCTTCCTTCGGTGTAAGGGCTGCGTTTCGCGCGATGCGACATCTGCGGCAGCGCGCCGCGGCACGCATCAGTGAGGAATCCCGTGGCCGGGCTTGAGTTCACTCGCTCAGTTCACCTTTTTGCCGCGGGCGTTGATAGAGCAAATCCCAGACTCCGTGTCCCAGCCGCAGGCCGCGCGCTTCGAAATGCGTCTGCGGGCGCCATGCGGGACGATCGAACCAACCGCGCGCACCGGCCTCATTGCGCAATCTCGGCTCGGCATCGAGCACATCCCACATCTGTTCCGCATAGTCCTGCCAGTCGGTGGCGAGATGCAAGAGTCCGCCGGGGCGCAGTTTCTCTGCCAGCAAGCCTGCGAAGGGCGGTTGGATCAAGCGTCGCTTGTGGTGGCGCTTCTTGGGCCAGGGGTCGGGAAAGTAGATACGGATCTCGCCGAGGCTGGCATCGGCGATTTCGCCGCGCAACACCTCGACCGCATCATGGCAGTAGAGCCGCACGTTGCCGAGCGCATCGGCGGCAAGCGCATTGAGCAGGCGGCCAACGCCCGGCCGATGCACTTCGATGCCGAGGAAATCGCGTTCGGGTTCTTTGCATCCGGCAAAGCGCAAGGCTTCGCCGTTGCCAAAACCGATTTCCAGCACGCGCTCCTGGTGGCGACCGAATACGCCGTCAAAATCGCGCGGTGTGGTGTGGGGTTCGAGTCCGTAGCGCGGCCAATACTCGGCGAAGGCGCGCTCTTGCGCCGGGGTCATGCGGCCTTGGCGCAAGACGAAGCTGCGGATGCTGCGGGTGTGCAGGGCTCCGTGCGTCGGATCGGCGTGTTCCGGCATCACCCGATGATTCCATCAATAGGCGATGACGCGCTGGCAAAGCGCTTGCGCGGAATGCGTCCCGCCAGGAACGCCTCGCGCCCGGCCTCGACCGCCTTGCGCATCGCCGAGGCCATCAGCACCGGATCGCGCGCGCCGGCGATCGCGGTGTTCATCAACACGCCGTGGCAGCCCAGCTCCATCGCGATCGCCGCGTCCGACGCCGTGCCCACGCCGGCATCGACCAGAATCGGCACCTTCGCGTTCTCCACGATTTCCATCAGGTTGTACTTGTTCTGTACACCCAAGCCTGATCCGATCGGGGCTGCCAGCGGCATCACGGCGACGCAGCCGATCTCCTCCAATCGCTTGGCCAGGATCGGATCGTCGGAGGTGTAAACCATTACCTCGAAGCCATCCGCGACCAGGATCTCGGCGGCCTTGAGGGTCTGCACCACGTCGGGATACAGCGTGCGCGGATCGCCCAGTACTTCGAGTTTCACCAACGCGCGGCCATCGAGCAGTTCGCGCGCCAGCTGGCAGGTACGCACCGCATCCGCAGCGGTATAGCAGCCAGCGGTGTTGGGCAGGATGGTGTAACGATCCAGCGACAACACATCGAGCAAGTTCGGTTCACCCGGGTTCTGACCGATATTGCTGCGGCGAATCGCGACCGTGACGATTTCGGCGCCAGAGGCTTCGGTCGCGCGCCGGGTTTCGTCCAGATCCCTGAACTTGCCGGTACCGGTGAGCAGGCGCGAACGATAACTGCGGCCGGCGATGACGAGCGGATCGAGTGCCAGTGCGGGTGAGGGAACCTTATCCATGCCGCGATTATCGCCCGAGATCGTTGGCGCCCGCAGCCCGTGGCCTCCAGTTTCGTAGCGTCGAGCAATGTCGCGCGCTGCGCGCGACCCCTTTGCTGTGCCAGATCAGGTCAACGGAGTAGCGTAAATATCCGGCCGATAGCGCTCCATAAAGGTCTCCGGCCGCGCCAGCGGGGTGAAGCCGTAGCGGGCGTAGAGCGCGTGGGCATCGCGAGTCGCGAGCGCAATACGTCGCAGCCCCTGCAGATCCGGATGCGCCATGACTGTCGCCATCAGGCGCTGCGCGATCCCCTGGCGGCGCTGGGTTTCGAGCACGAATACGTCGGACAGATAGGCGAACGTCGCGTAATCGGTGACCACGCGGGCGAAAGCGACCTGCGCGCCCTCGCGATAGACACCGAAGCAGAGCGAGTGATCGAGGGCGCGATCGAGCACCGCGCGCGGCACGCCGCGTGCCCAGTAACTTTCCTCGCTTAGATAGCGATGGATCAGGCTGCGGTCGAGACGGGTGCGGTCAATGTCGATCTCGAAGTTCAGCATTGCCCTAGGAGTCTGGGCGCCAGAAAGTTTGATCGCTCGCGTGGGCGCTTTATTCGTAAGCCGCCAGTGGTGAGCGGACCCAGAACTCGCGCAGGAGTCTCA
>JBKJTK010000090.1:0-4788 GCA_046590875.1 Chiayiivirga sp. | reverse complement strand
AAGGAATTCCGGCAGGCGCTGGGTGTAGTCCCAGGTCGAACGCAACAACACCGCATCGAAACGCGCCCACGATACGGTTGGATCGTCCCAGGCCACGATATCGGCGCGCAGGCCGGCATTGACGCAGGCGTCCTGCAGCGGATACAGATCGTCGTCGGTGCCGGCGGCGGCGATGGCGGTGGCTAGGGCAAGGGCAGGCATCGAGGTCAATCCGATCGCAGCGGTGGTTGTTTTTGTTACGAATGTTTTTCGGCGCTAGAGATTCTGGTAGTTCGGCCCCGCGCCGCCCTCGGGCGTCACCCAGTTGATAATCTGGTACGGGTCCTTGATGTCGCAGGTC
The DNA here is from genome assembly GCA_046590875.1 of Chiayiivirga sp. Lineage (GTDB taxonomy): Bacteria > Pseudomonadota > Gammaproteobacteria > Xanthomonadales > Xanthomonadaceae > JALCLA01. The sequence goes on along the minus strand of JBKJTK010000090.1, from coordinate 4,448 downwards.
TTGCAGTGCACGCAGTTGGCGGCGTTGATCTGCAGGCGTTTTCCCGGCTTTCCATCGGCTTGAACGTCTTTCACGATTTCGTACACGCCGGCCGGACAGAAGCGTTGGCAGGGGTTGCCGTATTCCTCGGCGCACTTGGTGATGCAGATGTTGGTGTCGGATACCTTGAGGTGTACCGGCTGGTCTTCGTCGTGGTCGGTGGCGGCGAAGTAGACGCCGGCGAGGCGGTCGCGTGGGGCGAGTGTACGTTCGAGGTAATCGCGTTTCGGCGATTGCTGCGCGTCCAGCTTGTGCAGCGAGGACCAGTCGGGCTTGTTCTTCAGCGTCCAGGGCGAGCGGCCGCCGGTGAGCGTTTCCCAGGCCGCGTTCACCATGCCGAACCACAGCCCGCGCTTGAAACCAGGCTTGATATTGCGTACGGATTTCAGTTCTTTCATCGCATCGGAGGCGCGCAATTTCGCGTCCCAGCCCGCAATAGCCCCAGTCGCAACAATATGCTCGGCCGCGAGCATGCCGCTGCGGATCGCTTGGTGCGTGCCCTTGATCTTGGGCACGTTGAGCAGGCCCGCGGTGTCGCCGATCAACAGCGCGCCGGGCATTTCGGTTTTCGGCAACGACTGATAACCGCCGGTGACGATCGCGCGCGCGCCGGCCGAGAGGATGGTGCCGCCGTCGAGTAACGATTTGACGCTCGGATGATTCTTCCACTGCTGGAAGGCTTCATACGGTTGGTAATTGGGATCCGCATAGTCGAGGCCCGAGACGTAGCCCAGTGCAATGCGGTCGCCGTCGAGGTGATAAAGAAAACTGCCGCCATAGGTGCGCGTGTCGGCCGGCCAGCCAAAGCTGTGCACGATCTTGCCGGGTTTGACGCGGCCCGCCGGCACCTGCCACAGCTCCTTGATCCCGATCGAATAGCCCTGAGGGTCGCTGTTCTTGTCCAGGCCGTATTTCGTGACGAGCTGCTTGGTGAGATGCCCGCGTGCACCTTCGGCCAACACCGTAATCGGCGCGAGAATATCGATGCCTTGGGTGTAGCCCGATTTGTGAGTGCCATCCTTGGCCACGCCCATGTCGCCGATGCGCACGCCGCCGACGGAACCGTCCGGATGGAAGAACGGTTCCGACGCGGCGAAGCCGGGATAGATCTCCACACCGAGCGCTTCGGCCTGCGGCGCGAGCCAGGCGCACATGGCGCCGAGCGAGACGATCACATTGCCGTGATTTTTCATGCCCGCGGGCACCGGCAGCTTGCGGCCGCCGGTTTTCGTCAGCAGCCAGAACTCGTCGTCGGTCGCGGGCACGCAGATCGGCGGCGGCGACTTTCGCCAGTCCGGCAACAAGGCGTCGAGCGGGCCGGTTTCGATCACCGCGCCGGAAAGGATATGCGCGCCGATGGTGGAGGCTTTCTCGATCACGCACACCGACAACTCCGGCCTGAGTTGTTTGAGTCGGATTGCGAAGGCGAGCCCGGCCGGGCCAGCACCCACCGTGACCACGTCGTACTGCATGCTCTCGCGCTCGGTCATCTTGTTGGCTCCGATAATGCTAGGTCGTCGTGCGTCGTTAAGGCGCTGGATTCCCGCCTTCGCGGGAATGACGAGGTGGCGTCGATTCTCCGGGTTTGATGCGAGCGCAGCAATCGCGCACCATGCGGCCTTCGAACCGTACGGACGCGACATGACCGACCTCGCCGAGCGCCTGCGACTCGCCCCGCTGTGCCGCGTGCTGCATGCGCTGGCGCACGGCGAGGTCAGCAGTGTCGAGTTGACCGAAGCGTGCCTGGCCGCGATCCAGCGCGATGTGGCGCTCAATGCCTGGATGCATGTCAATGTCGCAGGCGCACTGGCGGCCGCCGCGGCGTCGGACGAGCGCCGCGGATCGGGGCGACCGTTCGGTCGGCTCGACGGCATTCCGCTGGCGATCAAGGACAACTTCGATGTGGCTGGGATGCCGACCACGGTCGGGCTCGCCGCGCGACGTGACCGCATCGCGCCCCGGGCTACGACCCGCGCGATCCGCGTTCGCGCAAACGCCGCGTTCCGCTGGCAGCGCCGGATTGGGCGCCGGGCACGCTGCGGGCAGGCGTGGTGGCGGATGTGGCCGCGATGGGTGCATCGGCCGAGGTGCTGGCTCGTTTTGATGCCGCAGTGCAGCGTGCCACGCCGAGTTTCGGTAGTGCGGCGCCGGTCGCCTTGAACGTCGCCCCGCTGGAGGTGGCTGCGACACGGCGTGCCGCCTTGCTGTTGATGGAGGCCGAGATCATCGCTGCACACGAAGGCGACCTTTCCGGCGCGTCGGTGCGCCGGGCAGTGATCTGCGTCTGCTGGAACTGGGTGAAATTCTGGCAGCCGTGATCGACGCAACGGCCTGAGCCTCGGTATGGGATTCGAATCGATCCCGGTGCGCGATGCGCGACTCGACTTCGATCCGCGGTGGCTGACGGCGATCGACGCCGACGCGTTGTTCGCCACGTTGCGAGCCGATATCGCCTGGGCAACGCACCGCATCCGTCTGTTCGGGCGCGAGGTCGATTCGCCGCGACTGAGTTGCTGGATCGGCGATCCCGGCACGGCCTACACCTATTCAGCCACGCGATTCGAGCCGCATCCATGGCCCGCCGCGTTGCGGGCGTTGCGCGAGCGGCTGCAGCACGACGTCGGCGTGCCGTTGAATAGTGTGCTGGCGAATCTCTATCGCGACGGCCGCGACAGCATGGGCTGGCACAGCGACGACGAGCGTGAGTTGGGAGTCGAGCCGGTGATCGCCTCGCTCAGTCTCGGGGCGGCCAGGCGCTTCGTGTTGCGCCACCGACGTGATCCGGATTCGAAACTCGCGCTCGATCTGCCCCATGGCAGCTTGTTGCTGATGCGCGGGCAGACCCAGCGCCACTGGCGGCATGCGCTGCCCCGCACGGCGAAGCCCGTGGGCGAACGCATCAATCTGACCTTTCGTTTCTTGCGCGCGTAGAAGCGCTCGAAACCCAGCCTTCGGAGAAGAAAGCGCCGAAACTCGGGAATCGGGACGAGGAACCCCGTGTGCCACCTCGGCACGAAGTGCTCCGATCAGAAGGCAAAGCGCGCAAGTGTAGAATTCCCCCGCTCCTCGTGTTCACCCTTTCGCAGCCCGCCCGTTCGCAGTCGGCTGCTCGCATTCCGAGTCCCGCGCTTCGATGATCGACGCCCCCTACGCCGCCCGCATCGATTTCGTGATCCAGCTCGCCTCGCGCTTGCACGCCTACGGCACCACGGCCGAGCGGCTGGAAGGTGCGATCACCGCGGTTGCGCCGCGTCTCGGGCTGCGTTGCTCGCCGTGGTCGAATCCGACCGGCCTGATTCTGTCGTTCGGCGACGCGACCCGCGACGATGGGCTGTCCGATACCACCCAGGTGATTCGCTTGCAGCCGGGCGAAGTCGACTTGCGCAAGCTGTGCCAGGCCGACGCAATCGCGGAGCGCCTGCTGGCGGGCGAGATCGACGTTTCGGCGGCGACCGCGGCCTTGCACGCGCTGGATCGTCCGCCCGGTCGACGGGCACGGGCACTGACCGCGTTGAGTTTCGGCCTGAGCTCGGCTTCGGTTGCCGGACTGCTGCGCAGCAGTTGGGTCGACATCGTCACGGCCGGTGCGATCGGCGCCATCATCGGTGTGCTCAATGTGATGGGCAGCAAACGGCCGCGCCTGGCCGAATCGCTGGATGTGATTGCGGCCCTGCTCGCGATGTTGCTGGCGGCCGCGGTCGCGACGTGGATCGCACCGCTGTCGATCAAGACCGTGGTCGTGGCGGCGCTGATCGTGCTGTTGCCAGGCATGATGCTCACGAACGCGGTGGCGGAGCTCACTAGCCAGCACCTGGTATCGGGCACAGCGCGCTTCGCTGGCGCGCTGGCGGTGCTGCTCAAACTCACCTTCGGCACAGTGGCCGCATCGCATGCCGCGAGCCTGATGGGCTGGGTCCCGCGCGAGGAGCTCGACGCCGCACTGCCGCCGGGCTGGGTCGAGTGGGCGGCACTGGCGATCGGATGCTACGCGTTCGCGGTGCTGTTCAAGGCCGATCGGCGCGATTATCCGCTGGTGATGGCCGCCGCCGCGCTGGGCTACACCATAACCAAGTTCGGAGGAGAAATACTCGGCAGTCAATCAGGCGTGTTTCTCGCCAGCCTTACCATCACCGCGCTGAGTAATGCCTATGCGCGCCGGGTGAATAGGCCCGGCGCGCTGATCCGGGTGCCAGGAATCATTCTGCTGGTGCCGGGCAGTGTGGGTTTCCGCAGTTTGACCTTCGTGCTGGAACGCGATGTCGCGCTCGGGCTGGATACCGGGTTTCTGCTGGTCAACCTGCTGGTCGCGCTGGTGGCCGGCTTGTTGTTCGGCAATATGTTGATTCCGGCGCGGCGTAATCTGTGAGGGCTGGTATTAGGAAATTGAATTCGATGAATGTCGAATTTTT
>JBKJTK010000001.1:0-6244 GCA_046590875.1 Chiayiivirga sp. | reverse complement strand
GCGGACACGATGCCCGAGGTCACGGTTTGCCCCAGCCCGAAAGGATTGCCCACGGCCACCACGAAATCCCCGACCCGTAGGGCATTGGAATCGGCCAGCGTCACCGAGGTAAGACGCTCCGCCGGAACCCGGATCACGGCCACGTCGGTGTCCGCATCGGTGCCGATCATCTCCCCGGTGAGGGTGCGGCCGTCGGCCAGCGTCACCTGGATATCGTCCGCCCCCTCGATCACGTGGTTGTTGGTCAACACCAGGCCCTTGACCGCATCGATGATCACGCCCGAGCCCAGCGACTGCTTGATGCGCTCCTGCGGCGCGTTCGGCAGCCCGAAGAATTGCCGGAAGAACGGATCCTCGGCGAGCGGATTGCGTACCCGCACCACGGTCTTGCTATGGATGTTCACCACCGCCGGTGTCACGCGCTCGAGCATCGGCGCCAGCGACGGCATCGGAGCGCCATCGACTTCGGCCGGGAGCGCGGCAATGGCGGGCGGCAGCAGGGCGTCGCCAACGGTTTCCGCCAGCGGCTGGGAGGTTCTGGATTGTCCGAGGTATCCGCCGGCAAACGCCGCGAGGATGAGTGCGATCAGTGCAAGGAAGGGATGAAAGAAACTGCGGCGCATGGGAGTGGACTCTGGAATCGATCCCATTGCGACCGCAGTTGGGCGCCGGAGTTCGATCGGCCGCGGCATTGAAAGTAGCTGCCGCGCCCCCAGCTGCCGCGTCTACAACTCGAACCCATCGGCATGGATGCCCACGTCACCGGGTGCCCCCGCGGGGATCAGCATCACGTCGTCCACGAACACCACCTGCGCGTTGGCGAGCGTGTTGCCGCTCGCGTCTTGCACGTTGATGCGATTGAAACTGCCCGCGTACGACAGCGGCGGATCCGCGAAGCGCACCCGCACTTCGCGATACGCGCCCGCCACCACGGCGCCGCCGACAATGAAATTGTCCAGCGTCACATTGGCATGCTCGGTCGCATCGGTTTGCAGCGACAGCACGAACTGCTCGTTGCCCGCGGTGCCGCGAATCCAGAAGCGCAACTCGGGATAAGCGGCCACCGCGATCGGTTGCGCGGGGCGTGCGAACGACAGCCCGGCGAATCCATGCGCGGTGAATTCGATCGCGTTGGTGCCGCTGCGCGCTTCACCCATATCGGCGAAATCGAAACCCCCGGTGTAGGAGTAATCCAGGAATCCGTTGCGCAGCGCTTCGTCGTAGATCACCAGATGGTTGACTCCGCTCGCCGGCAGCGTGTCCGCGAAGAACGCCCAGATTGCAACGGCGGCCTGGTTCCAGACCGAATGCCCCAGCCCCGGCACCGCACACCAGGCCACGGGAAGGGTGCAACCGTCGTAGCTGATGCACGGCGCTGGGTTGCGTGGCGTGCTGGTGCTGGCGCAGTTCTGCGTCGCGCGGTGGTTGTTTCGAACACCTTGGCCCGTGGCGAAATCCACACCGGGGGTATTGTCGTTCTCGCCCCACACCAGAATCGTGGCCGGCAGCGGGCAGCTCACGCCGCCGTTGCCGGTGTAGGTGAAGTCGTTTCCCACCGGGTACAACGAACCCGAGTGAATGCCCAGGGCCCGTACTTCGTCTGCGCCCAGCCGACAGCCCAGCGCGTTGGCCATCGTGGCTCCGCCGCTGAAGCCGGTGATGAAGACCTTGGTTGGATCGATCGCGAACTCGATCTGCAACGCCGCCACCACATCGCGCACGAACTGCACCTCGCGCGTGCGTCCGATGTCCGAGAAATATTCGAAGGTGCCGCCCGGCGCGCTCGGGTAGACGAACACGGCCCGATCTTGAGCCTGCGCTTCCAGCGGCAGGGACGCCCGCATCCCGGCGCCGTTGCCGCCGTCGCCGTGCAATGAAAACACCAGCGGCAGGCCGGCGGGCAGCACGTCCGGTCGCGCCAGAACGAAGCTGCGCAACACGCCACTGGAGACGATGCTGCGGTTTTCCGCGCTATAGGCTTTCGCGATCGGCGCGGGCTCCGCGATCGGCGCGGCCCGAACAAGCGGCGCCACGGTCGCGAGTGCGCCAAGCATCAATAGCCGCAACTGCCACCGGCTTCCTGTGCCCAGGTCATTCGTCATCGCCCTGTCCGCCTGCAGGCCGCTCCGGGCCCGGTTCGGCGCAGCATGCGCTCGCCCTCGTGTAGCGGCGAGCCTCGGCCGCGCCGCGGTGGCGGCTTGGGGGGAGGGCCAAACCTCACTCCGAACGGCCGATTCGGCAAAAATGTCCTTCCGGTGAATTTTTTGTGTCATTCGGGATATGTGACCGGCGCGTGACGTATCAAGTTGATTTCTCAGCTTATTTGCGTAACGTATTGAATTTACGTTAGTTGACAGTCGATTGCGCGCGGCGTAGGGTGTCGCTCCGCCGGTACCACAACATCTTGTGGTCCCTTGCGGATGATTTCCCCTACCTGTTGGGTTGGAATGGGTAGGATAGAACCATAAGAACAAACGTGGCAGACGCGCAGCCGGGAGGGAGGCGCCGCATGACCAGCAACCGCAGCACCTAGCACGCCTGCGTCATCCGGCCGCCGTTTTCGGCGCCGACCGGGCGGGCATTCGCTGTGCCCGGACTGACCCGGAGCACGTCGGGCAGCAGGATCGGGCAATGGACAAGAAGAAACTACCTGGCCGCGGACGCAAGTCGCGGCGCAACACGGAGGAAGCGACGACGATGAGCACGGTTCGCCTGGAGGCGGTTAAGAACGACGTGGCGCAGGACATCACCCTGCAGCCCGCGTCCTGGGATATCTGGGACAAGAAGTACCGCCTCAAGAGCAAGAAGGGCGAGCCGATCGACACCAGCATCGATCACACCTACCAGCGGGTCGCGCGCGCGCTCAGCGACGCCGAGATCACGCCGGAGCAGCAGAAGTACTGGTACGAGCGTTTCCTGTGGGCGCTGCGCCGCGGTGCGATTCCCGCCGGCCGCATCACCTCCAACGCCGGCGCGCTGGAACACAAGCCCGCCACGTCCACGATCAACTGCACGGTGTCCGGCACCATCGAAGATTCGATGGACGGCATCCTCGACAAGGTCCACGAAGCCGGGCTCACGCTGAAGGCCGGCTGCGTCGCGCCTGGAACCTGGGTCGTGACCGAGCACGGTCTCACCACGGCCGATATCGCGGTGGCGCAACGCCACACGCAGATGCTCAGCTATGACCGCGCCACCGGGCGTTTCGAAATGCGGGCCGTGCTGGAACATTTGACCACGCACGTTCCGGTGGCTGACAACATCGAGATCAGTGCGGGTGGCACGGTGTTGACGACTTCTGTGCGTCATCCGGTTCTCGTGTTTCGCGGCGACCGCACCCACTGGGTGCGCGCAGACGAGGTGCGAGAAGACGATGCACTGGTGCAGCACAGCTTTGCGTGGACCGCAGACGCCGACCGCGCGCTGGCATCCTGGTTTGCGGGCGCGCATCTCGGCGATGGCTCGGCCTACGAAAAGAAAATAGCCTACAAGTCTTCGCGCGGTGCCTGGGCTGCGCGCGCGCAGGCGCTCGGTCGGCGACTGGTGTTCAAGATTCGCGCCGCGGAACGCGAGGTCGTGGAGCGGTATGCGGAATTTTTCCAGGCCTTCTGTGGTGCACGCGCGCAAGTGGTATCCGCCACCACGTCGCATGGAACGGCGGTGTGGGACTACGCGGTGTCCAGTTTCGCGGCCAGCAAGGCGGAGCAGTTGATTGACAGTCAGACCGGCGCCAAGTGCGACGGAATGCGCGTGCCGACGTGGATCAAATCACATCCGCAGCACCATTTCCTGCCGTTCCTCGCCGGTCTGATCGATACCGATGGCAGCGTCGACCGCGAGCGCGGAAGCGCCACCATCGCGATGAAGAGCCATGCGTTCGCGCACGAGTTGCAGGCCTTGCTCGGGTTGTTCGGCGTGCATGGCGCAGTGACGCTGCGCAGGCCGCGTTCGCACGTGTTGAACGGCAACGAGATCCACGACGACGGCGCCATGCTCAAGATCAGCGACTCGGCCTTCCTGGAGCGGGTGGCGGAGTTCATGGCCGACAGCGGCAAGCGGCGTCGTATCGACGAACACGCCACCCAATCGGGGCAGTACGAGGAGTTTGCGCTGCCGCGCGCGCTACGCGAGGCGCTGGCGGCCGAGAACGAGGCGTTGTCGGCCACCGAGCGGCAGCAGCAAGGGTTCTACCACGGCTATCACCTGCGCGAGCGCATCAGTCGCGTATGGCTGGATCGCTGGCAGTCGCGCTTCCCGCACCTCGCGCCGCTGATCACGCAGGCGCGCACGCTGAGGCCGGTTCAACTGGTGCGACGAGGGTTGCCTTTGTCCGAGACGTTCTACGATTTCAAGGTCGACGGCCACAACAACTATCTCGCAGGCAACAAAGGACTGCTGGTCATCCACAACTGCGGCATCGGCTATGAATTCAGCACCCTGCGTCCGCGCGGCGCCTTCGTCGCGGGCGCCGGTGCCTACACCTCGGGCCCGATGTCCTTCATGGATATCTACGACAAGATGTGCTTCACCGTGTCCAGCGCCGGTGGTAGACGCGGTGCACAGATGGGCACCTTCGACATCGCGCATCCGGACGTGAAGGATTTCATCCGCGCCAAGCGCGAGGACGGGCGCCTGCGCCAGTTCAATCTCTCGCTGCTGATCACCGATGGCTTCATCGAAGCGGTCGAACAGGACGCCGACTGGCCGCTGGTGTTCCCGGTCAACCTCAAGGAAAAAGACGACGTCGATCTCACCGATGCCAGCACCGTGATCTGGCGCGAATGGCCCACGCACAAGAACTACGTCACCCGCGAGGACGGCCTCGTCGCCTGCCGCATCTACAGCCACATCCGCGCGCGGCACCTGTGGGACCTGATCATGGTCTCGACGTATGACTTCGCCGAGCCGGGTTTCATCCTGATCGACCGCGTCAACGAAATGAACAACAACTGGTGGTGCGAATCGATCCGCGCTACCAACCCGTGCGGAGAGCAACCGCTTCCGCCCTACGGCGCCTGTCTCCTGGGTTCGGTGAACCTTACGAACTTCGTACGCGATGCCTTCACCGACCAGGCCAAGTTCGACTGGGAGGAATACAAGGAAGTCGTGCGCGTGTTCACCCGCATGCTCGACAACGTGGTCGAGGTCAACGGCCTGCCGCTGCAGCCGCAGCGCGACGAGATCCTGCGCAAGCGCCGCCACGGCATGGGCTTCCTGGGCCTCGGCAGCACGCTGACGATGCTGAAGATGGCCTATGGCGACGACAAGAGCTGCGAGTTCACCGAGTCGATCGCGCGCGAGATGGCGGTGGCAGGCTGGGAAGTCGCGCTGTCGCTGGCCGAGGAGAAGGGCGCCGCGCCGATCATGGACGAGGATTTCGCGATCACCGCGGAGATGCTACGCAAGCGCCCGGAGATGGCGAAGGACGGCTGGAGCATCGGCGACAGCATCAAGGGCAAGCAGCTGCACGCGCGCTACTCGCGCTACATGCAGCGCGTGGCCGCGGTCGCGCCCGAGCTCGTCGACCGACTGGCCGAAAAAGGCGCGCGCTTCACCCACCACAGCTCGATCGCGCCCACCGGCACGATCTCGTTGTCCCTCGCCAACAATGCCTCCAACGGCATCGAGCCCAGCTTCGCGCACCACTACAGCCGCAACGTGATCCGCGAGGGCAAGAAGTCGAAGGAAAAGGTCGAGGTCTTCAGCTACGAGTTGCTCGCCTACCGCACCCTGGTCGATCCCGACGCCATGCCCTACGCGACCGATGGACAGACCCAGCTGCCCGGGTACTTCGTATCGGCCGACGACATCTCGCCCAAGGCCCATGTCGATATTCAAGCGGCCGCCCAGAAGTGGGTCGACTCCTCCATCTCCAAGACCGCGAACGTCCCGACCGACTACCCGTACGAGGACTTCAAGGACATCTACCTCTACGCCCACAAGCAAGGCCTGAAGGGCTGCACCACGTTCCGCTTCAACCCCGCCGCGTTCCAGGGCGTGCTGGTAAAGGAGTCGGACCTGGCCAACACCACGTACCGGTTCGAGCTGGAAGACGGCACGATCGTGGAGGCGAAAGGCAACGAGGAAATCGAGTACGACGGCGAGACCCACTCCGCCGCCAACCTGTTCGATGCACTGAAAGAGGGCTACTACGGTAAATTTTGACCTTCGCCAAGGCGAAGGTCGCGGCAAGTTCTGAGCACGGTTCGCGTCCACTGCGCTGTCATCCCGGCGAAAACCGGGA
>JBKJTK010000530.1:0-6260 GCA_046590875.1 Chiayiivirga sp. | reverse complement strand
CAGCGCGACCTGGTTCCGTTGGTTTAATGAGGCCCCCTTGTTCGTGCTGATCGCGATCGTCTATCTGGTATTGGCGAAGCCGTTCTGAGGCGGCGTTGGCAACGATGAAGGCGATGCGGTGGTGAATGCGAATCCAAGCAGATCGCCGGGCTGGGAAGATTTGTCCTCGGATGATCAGGACCTGTTCGTCCAGCACGCGGGTCCTGCGCTGGAACGGCGCAACGAAGCGTTCTTCCGCGCGCGGCGCGCACTCTGGATCGACTGGATCCTGACCGGCGGCATCGGACTTTTCGGCATCTGGGTGTTGGGGTGGTCGGCGATGACCGCCGTGCTGTTGCTGCTCGTCACGTTCTGGTTGGGTTGGATCGCCGATGTGGTGCAGTGGCAGCTGCGCGCGCCAAATCTGGCCATCACCTACGTGCGTGACGGCAACGATATGCGGCTGTGGCAGATCGTCGCGATTCTGCGCGGCAAACGGCGGCAAGCGCCCGACGTGCGCGGACATCCCTCGCTCGCCTTGTCGGTGACCATCGATCTGATCGCCGGAGGTGCGGCGATGGCGTTGCTATGGCGCGGCATGCACGAGGCGGACACCGATATCATGACCTTGGCAATGTCGCCCTCGCTGCTGCTCGGCGTGGCGCTGATCATTGTGTTCAGCATCTTGCCGGCGCAACGAGCGCGACTTCGGCCTGCCGCCGACGGCAGCGTGGCACTACCGCTGTTCAGCGTTGGCCAGCGCGGCATCGGCTTGTTGGTGCTGGTATTCGGATTGATGGCCGCCGGCGGCGGAACGCTTGGCGGCTCGGTGCTGATGAGCGGCGCCTACGGCTTCTTCGTGGTCATGGCCGCGATTGAACTGATCTGGGGGTTGCCGATGTTGCGCGCGGAGACCGACTGGCTGCAGCGGCAGCGCGCGCAAGCCGGCATGGTCCACATCGAGAAAACGGGAGAGAATCAGGACCCGCCCTGACGTATTTGGAACCAACGTCAATGGGTTCCTGGTTTGTGGCGTGCTGCAGGCGGCAATGGCCGGTACGTCAGCCCTCAAATCCGTTCGCAAAGATCCGGCCAAGGTTCTCCTCGCGCTCGTACGCGCCCAGGTCGGGCGTGAGCCCGCGCGGGTTGCCTCGGATATCGTCGCTCGGCATCTCAGACACCAGTGCCTGGTCGATGCCCGCGCCGCCGGCCGCCGGCGCTCCGTAGCGTTCGACCAACTGCAAGAACACCTCGCGAATTGTCGCGAAGCCACCGTTGAACTGATTCTGCGCGGGCATCCAATGCGGCGTCTGCAAACCCGCTTGGGATGGCAACTGCGGATCGCCGATGCGTGGCTCGGTGTCGTTGGTTGTGTTGACCGCGTCGGTGCCGTCCTGCGGGAGCAGGTTGCCACCGTTCCAGTAGCCGTTGCGGCGCAGGGTTATGTTCTGCACGTCCGCCGGCGGCGTATCGCTGAAATCGTTCATCGTGCCGGTGGCATCGGACCACAAGTTGTTGTGGAAGGCGATGCCGTCCACCACCGGGTTCGCAACTTCGCGATTCAGGCGCATCGCGAACGCATTCGCGGGCAAATTGCCGACCACGGTATTGGCGCGGAACACGGCGTCGCGGCTGCCCTTGACCCCGAACGCCGCGCGCATCGTGTTGGCCGAATTGCCCAGCATCAAATTGTTCTCGATCAGGCAATCGAACGACTCGTAGTTCGACGTTCCATCCTCCCCCAGCAGTACGAAGTTGCTGCCGGTCGACCCGATCCAGTTCAGGAACACGCTGCGCCGCACGACAACATTACGCGCGCCGAGATATTCGTCGGCGTTGCCGTTTGAATCCTTGATCACAACAAAACTGGAGGCATCGGCAACGTCTGTGCGTCCGCTTGCGGCATAGTCGTTGAAGAACACGTTGTCTTCGACCAGCACGTTGTCGACGCTGTTGATGTCGATGTGCTCGTCGCTCGATCCCTGGTTGTAGAACAGATTGCCCCGCACCGTGATGTCGCTGGCGCCGTTGTTGATCTTGAGGATGTCGTTGTTAAAGCTGTCGTGCAGAATGTTGTCGCGCAGCGAGATGCGGTGGGTTTCGGTACCGGCGCCGTCCTGAATCTGCACCACCAGCGGCGCCGCGCCCGCGCCCGAGTGTGCGATGTCGAAGCCTTCGATCGCGATGCCCTGGATTTCGGCATTGTCGTTGTAGATCGTCAACACCGCCTCGGCGGCGCGCAGTCGCGCCTGGTACGGCGTTTCCGAGCGCACGGTGACGCCGTTGGTGAAATTGCCTCGGATGCGGATGCGACCGGTGTAGGTGCCCGCCTTGACCAGGATCAGGCTGCCATCGGGCACGCGGTCCAGAGCAAAGGTGATCGTCGCCCAGGGCAGTGCATTGGTGCCGCGCGTGGGATCGTCAATGCCATTGGTGGCGACCCAGTACGTGCTTTGAGCGCAGACATGAGTCGTCGCGAAGAGCATCGCCGAACATAGGATGGTTAGAGCGCGCTTCATCGGTGCGTTACCTGGTGCAATGCACGGTCACTTGCCTTAGTTCGCTACCGTCCGATGCGACCGTTTCAGACTGGCTGTCAGCAAGGATTTCGATCTCGTCGCAATCCGGGCCGATTTCGGAAATGACGTACATCGCGCGCGCGTTGCGGGTGCTGAAGTCGTGCTTGCCAACGCGATGTGGCGAGAAATAGCAGCGATAGGTCGCGCCCTCGAAGGGTTCGACTTTCTGCTCCTGACAGAGCGCTCCGTTCTTGAGCTTCACCCGGTCGGTCCCGCTCAGGGCAGGCCCCGCTGCGAGCAATGGCAGCACGAGGCAGCACATGCGAATCATGGCGCGGCCAAACATGGGGCACCTCGGTGGGACGAGAGGTCAGGGGAGCGCCGATATTACCTCGCAGCAAGCGGCAGCGGCAGCGTGGATGCCGCAGATCGGGAAATCCGGAATCTGTTCTCGACCCCCTTGTTGCGCTTGCCCTGGTTGCTAATCTTCACCACCGTTAGCGGCAGCGGCAGCGCGTGCAGGCTGGGATGATCGATAGCGCTGCTCAGACCACCGCGCCGGGCGCTCCCTATAGGGTCAGGACAGAGCCCGAGTATCTGTGAACTATCTTCACAGGCCGGGGGGCGGCAGGTTTGAGCAAGACGACATAAGGCATAATTTACGACTGCCTGCGTCCCGGGCCGGCGGTGAAATCGCGGATGTCCCGCACCCCATCCGAGCGGAAATTGTCGAGTATCGTGAGCCTCGCGCTGCCAAAGACCGCGGCGATGCATCTCGCCGCATTGCTTGCGTGCGTCGTGTTCTCGTCGCCGGTGCAAGCCCAGGTGACCCGCACCTGGACCGGAGCGGTCGACGCGCGCTGGTCGAGCGCAGGCAACTGGAATCCTGTCGGCGCGCCGGTCACCGGTGACGCGCTGGTGTTCCCGGCGACGGCAAACCGTGTCGTCAACCAGAATGACCTCCCGGCGCGGCTGGCGCTCACTCGGCTCACTTTCAGCGGCGACAACTACCGGCTGTCCGGCAACGGCATTGTGCTGAGCGAGGGCATCGAGAATTCGGGCACGCTGAATCGACTCGACCTGGCGATGGATGTGCAGTCGAACGCGATCTTCATTCGCAACAGCGAGAGCAGCTTCCGCATCGGAGGTGCGCTCTTGGGCTCCGGTCCGATCCAGATCGAAGGCGTGCCGACAGGCTTGTCGCGCACTACCCACCTCGCGGGCGCGCACGCCTATGCTGGCACGATCATCATCGACGACAGCCGCTGTGGGCCGGAATGCGGTGAGCTCAATCTGGTGGACGCCAGCATGGTGTCGACCCGCATCACTGTCGTTGCCGGAAACTACCTGACGGGCTCTGGCCGCATCGGCGATCTGACCAGTGCCGGCTACGAGTATCCGCAGACCTACGATCCGGTCAGTGGCCTGTTCGCCGCTCCGGGTCGCCTGCAGACCGGCAATCTGGCATTCGGTGCCGGCGCCACGTACTTCGATCTCGCAGGCGTGCTCCCGGGTATCAGCCACGATCAGATCAGCGTCGAGGGAAGCGTGGCGCTCGGCGCCACGAAGTCGTTGACCTTGTCGATTGAGGGCGGCTTCGCACCCGGGCTCGGACAGGCGTTCGTGTTGATCGAAAATGATGCCGGCGACGCAGTCACCGGAACGTTCGCCGGTTATCCCGAAGGTGCCGTCATCAGCGAAGCCGGATTCCAGTTCGCACTGAGCTACGTCGGCGGCGACGGCAATGACGTGACTCTGACCGTGGTCGATGGCCGACCCGCGAGCAGCCTCGTGCTGGCCACGTCCGGCAATCCGTCCAACGCCGGTGAAGCGATCACATTTACCGCCACGGTGACCGGCGGCAGTGGCACCGCGACCGGCAGCGTCGTGTTTCGCGATGGGGCGACGCTGTTGGCCACTCGCACGCTGGATGCCGGCGGCACGGCGACCTTGACCACGTCCACATTTGCGATCGGCAATCATCCAGTCACCGCGGAATATCGCGGCGGCGCGGCGCAAGGCGGCGTCGCCTCGCTGCCGCTGTTGCAGCGTGTGGTCCAGGTTTACACCTTGACCTACGGCGCGGGTGCGAACGGCAGCATCAGCGGTGTCAGTCCGCAGTCGGTAGGTGAGGGCGGATCAGGCTCGGCGGTGACGGCGGTGCCGAACGCGGGTTACAGCTTTATCCAGTGGAGCGATGGGTCGACGAGCAACCCGCGCGTCGATGGCAACATCCTTGGCGATCTTATGGTCGGCGCAATATTCGCGAATCGTGCGCCGATCATTTTCGCCGCGACCGCTTCGCCTGCGGCGCTGGATGAAGCCGGCGCGAGCACGATCGCGGTCGATGCCGACGACCCGGAAGGTACGACGCTTACCTATGCCTTCGATTGTGATGGCAATGGAGTGTTCGAACTCGGCCCGCAAGCGGCCGACAGCACAACGTGCGCGTTCGCTGTGCCGGGAAACTACAGCGTCGGCGTACGCGTTGCCGACCTGCTGGGCGTGTCTTCTTCTGCGTCGGTCCTGGTGACCGTGACGGCGGTGAACGATGCTCCCGGCCTGGTACTCAGTGCGCTTGCCGCTTACCCGGCGGCGAGTGTCGGCGCGCGCAGTGTCGTGGGCTTTGCCACGTTCGACGCCGGTCCGGATGACGAAGACGCCACTCAAGTTGTCGATGACTATCTGATTGATGGCTTGCAGGACCCGGACGGCGTGCTGGTTCCCGGATCGTTGGACGTCACCAACGATGGCATCCTGAGTTTCCAGCTGACCGGTGTCGGTGGCACTGCGACGGCGAACGTGCGTGTACGCGACAGCGGTGCGAGCGGTGGCAATCACCAGAACCTGTCGAGCGCGCAGCCCTTCGCGCTGCGTGTCGCCCCGGGTGCCGATTTACAGCTGCTGATCGACAACGGCCGCACCGTGTTGAGCGACGGCGAAACGACGTTATATGAAATCGTGGTCGCGAACGCGGGACCCAACGCGGTGGCCGGGGCGGTCCTGACCGATCCGTTGCCGACCACCCTTCTCCAGGGCCTCTGGACCTGCCGGCCGGCCTTGTCGACCGCGCCCTGCCCGCAACCTGACAGCGATTTTGGCAACCTGCAGGTCGCGATCGACCTGGGAGTCGGCCAGTCGCTGCGATTCGATGTGATCGCGGTGGTCGACGGCAGCGTCGGCGCGCTGGTCAGCAACCGTGCGCAAGTGCAGGTGCCGGCGGGCGTCACCGCGCTGGTTCCCGGCAACGATAGCGCCACCGATGAGGATGTCATCGTGTCGGTCGGGATCTTCGCTGACGGTTACGAACCTGCGCCGATGAAACAGTAACGGGTCCTGCGGTGTTCACCGAAGCCGTTCGCCCTGAGGTATCGAAGGGCGGCCCTCACGTTGCCGCGTCCGTTCATGCTTCGATACCTCAGCACGAACGGATGTGGGACGCGGGGGGATAGTTACAGCTTCGAGGCGATAGCCACCCAGACACCGGGTGCGACCGGCGCTAAACGCTTGCTCTCATTCCCCGCGCGGTTTGCGTCGTGCGGGCGGGCCGCCCCGGTCGGGCTTGCCGCGGGGCTTGCCGAAGCTGGGCTTGGTGAAGCCGGGTTTGACCGGTTCCGGGCCGAAGCCGCGCTTGATCTTCGGCGCTGGAGGGACTTCGCCGCTGTGCTGCGAGATGCGCAGGCGCTGGCCCGCCACCCACACGCTTTGCAGATGCTTGAGGACGTCTTCGGGCATGCCGCGCGGCAGGTCGATGTAGGTGTG
>JBKJTK010000492.1:0-4968 GCA_046590875.1 Chiayiivirga sp. | reverse complement strand
TCTCCACGGTCTGACCGCTGACCAGCTTGGTGCGCAGCGGCACCAGTTTCTTGTCCACGCGCGCCGCGACCGCATGATCGCCGACATCGGTGTGCACGGCGTAGGCGAAATCCAGCGCGGTGGAGTTCCTTGGCAACGCGAGAATGTCGCCCTTGGGCGAAAACAAATACACCTCGTCCGGGAACAGGTCGACCTTGACGTTTTCGAGGAATTCCAGTGAGGAGCCGGCGAATTGCTGCGATTCAAGCAGGTTCGTCAGCCAGGCGTGAGCGCGGCTCTGCGCGCTGCTGGGCGAGGCCCCGGTGTTCTTGTACACCCAGTGCGCCGCGATGCCGCGTTCGGCGACGAGGTCCATGTCGTCGGTGCGTATCTGTACCTCGACCGGAGACCCGAAGGGACTGAACAACACGGTATGCAAGGACTGGTAGCCGTTTGCTTTCGGAATCGCGATGAAATCGCGGAAGCGCGCATCCAGCGGCTTGTACAGCGAGTGCACCGCACCCAGCGCGTGATAGCACTGCATCACCGTGGGCACCACAACACGAAAGCCGAACATGTCCATCACCTGGGCAAGGCTTTTGTGATCGGTCTTCATCTTGGTGTAGATGCTGAACGGCGACTTCACCCGCCCCACCAGGCGATTCGGCAACCCCTCCTGCGCCAACTTCTGCGCCAGTGCCGCCTCGATCTTCACCATCGCTTCGCGCCGCAGTACCGGCTGCGCCTGGATGCGCTTGGCGAGCACCGCGTGACGCAGCGGATGCAGCGCCATGAACCCCAGATCCTGCAGCTCGGCCTTGAAGTGGTTCATCCCGAGGCGTTGCGCGATCGGGGCATAGATGTCGAGCGTTTCGCGCGCGATGCGGCGGCGCGCGTCGGGCGCCATCGCGTCGAGCGTACGCATATTGTGCAAACGATCGGCGAGCTTGATCAGGATCACACGCAAATCGCGCGCCATCGCCAGCAGCATCTTGCGGAAACTCTCGGCGGCGGCTTCTTGGCGATCGCGGAAATGCAGCTTGTCCAGCTTGGTGACGCCGTCGACCAGTTCCGCCACCGGTTCGCCGAACTCGCGCTCGATCACGGTGCGCTGCAACGCCGTGTCCTCCAGCGCGTCGTGCAAGATGGCGGCGCAGATCGTCTCGGTGTCCATCCCCATGTCGGCCAGCAGGGTGGCGACCGCGATCGGATGGGTGATGTAGGGCTCGCCCGTCTTGCGGGTCTGGCCCTGGTGCGCCGCCGCACCAATTTCATAGGCACGACGAACGCGCGCCACCTGCTCGGGGGGCAAGTAGGCATCGAGACGACGAAGGAGCTGTGCGGCCTCGTCCGGACACGGGTCCGGCATCGAGATCGCGAGCGGCGAGGGTTTGACCATGCGGCCAGACTACGCAGCGGATGCAGCGCGGGCAACGGTCGGCTGACCGTCGCCCGGAAAAACTACCCGGATGAGTCGTCCGGATCGGTCTGCTTAGTCGTCGCCGCCCTTGGAAAGGTCGTCGTCGACTTCAGCCGCGGCCCACTCCAGCGCCTCGCGCTCGGCGCGTTCGCGCTCCGTCTTCTCGACCGCATCGATCAGCGCAGTGTCAACTTTGCGCGATGCGATCTCGCGCAGCGCCAGCACGGTCGGCTTGTCTTCGTGATCGGTATTGTCGATCGCGGACTCGGCGCCCTTGGCCAACTGACGTGCGCGTTTGGACGCCATCAGCACAAGCTCAAAGCGGTTGTCGACGACTGCTAGGCAATCTTCTACGGTGATGCGGGCCATGAATACCTCGATGTTACCGACCGAACGGCCGCTCGGCAGGGCCGCGCATTCTACGGGCCGAGCCCCGTCGGGGCAAGAAAATCGCAGGGCCGCGCCGAAGAAATCCTTTCAATTCAACAATCTGGATTTAGTGCTTCGGGCCAAGCAGCTCGGCGAGCAGGTCCGCATGGCGTTCCCGCTGGGCCTCGCGGCGCAAGCGCTGCGCCACGAAGATCGCACGCAGCTCGGCGGCCGCGGCATCGAAATGCTCGTTCACAATGAGGTAGTCGAACTCGCCGAAGTGGCTCATCTCCTCGCGTGCGGCGGCCAGCCGCTGCGCGATCACCAACTCGGTGTCCTGGCCGCGGTTGCGCATGCGGGTGTCGAGCGCGTCGCGCGAAGGCGGCAGGATGAAGACGCTGATGCAATCGGGCATTTTGTCGCGCACTTGGCGCGCACCCTGCCAATCGATCTCCAGCAGCACGTCCTTGCCGGCGTCGAGTTGCGGCTGCACCGACTGCCGGGCGGTGCCCTTGTAGTCGCCGTGCACCAGCGCGTGCTCGAAGAAATCCCCGGCTGCGATCATGCGCTCGAACTCGGGTTTGCTGACGAAGTGGTAGTGCTGCGCGTGACGCTCGCCCGGACGTGGCGCGCGCGACGTGAACGAGATCGACAGCGCGATTCCCGGCTCCTTTGCCAGCGTCGCGTTGACGAGGCTCGATTTGCCGGCGCCCGAGGGCGCGGCGACGATGAAGAGGGTGCCTTTCATTCGAGGTTCTGCACCTGCTCGCGCAACTGCTCGATCAGCACCTTGAGTTCGACCGCCGCGGTGCTGGTGCGGGCGTCGATCGACTTGGAGCCCAGCGTGTTCGCTTCGCGGTTGAATTCCTGCATCAGGAAGTCGAGGCGGCGGCCGACGGCTTCCTTCAGGCCGAGCACACGACGCGCTTCAACCACATGCGACGCCAGACGGTCCAGCTCTTCGTCCACGTCGAGCTTCTGCAGCCACAGCACCAGTTCCTGCTCCAGGCGACCGGGTTCCAGCGGTGGCTTGAGGTCGTTCAACTTGAGATCAAGACGCGCGCGCAACGCGACGCGGATTTCCGGCAGCCATTGACGAATCTGCGCCGTGATCGCCTCGATGCCGTCGAGCCGTTCGCGCATCACAGCGGCGAGATTAGCGCCTTCGCGTTCGCGGGCGCGGCAAAACTCGTCGATGGTTTGTTCGACCAGGGCCAACGCTTCGCGCTGCAAGCCTGCCTGGTCAATCTCGGCGGTCTCGACTACGCCGGGATAGCGCAGCAGCTCGGTGAACTCGACGTGCATCTTCGGGAAGCGAACTTCGCAATCCAGCGCCAGTTCCGACAGCCGCCCGAGCAGCGGCAGGTTGACGCGCAGGTCGGTCGCACCCGCTGCATCGCCGCGGAAGCGCAATCCGAGTTCCATCTTGCCGCGTTGTGCCTTGGCCGCGATGCGCTCACGCACCGCCGGCTCCAACGCGCGCAGTTCGTCCGGCGCTCGCACGCCCAGTTCCAGAAAACGATGATTGACCGCACGCAGCTCGCAGGCGAGCGTGCCCCAGGGGGTGGCGCGTTCGCCGGAGGCGAAGGCCGTCATGCTGCGGATCATGCGCGCGTCCGTTGAAATGGAAGGCAAATGGTAAACTGCCCAGCCGCAATCCCCAACCTTCCGATGACCTTGGTCTCATGACAACATCCTCGCGCCCCAGCGGCCGTGCTGCCGAGCAATTGCGCGCCGTTCGCATCGAGCGCCGCTATACGCGTCATGCCGAAGGCTCGGTGCTGGTGTGCTTCGGCGACACCCATGTGTTGTGCACCGCCAGCGTCGAGAACAAAGCCCCATCATTCCTGCGCGGCAAGGGCGAGGGCTGGGTGACGGCCGAATACGGCATGCTGCCGCGCGCCACCCACACGCGATCGCAACGCGAGGCGGCGGGCGGCAAGCAGGGCGGACGCACACTGGAGATCCAGCGACTGATCGGGCGCAGCCTGCGCGCTTGTGTCGATCGCAGCCTCCTCGGCGAGCGCACAATCACGCTCGACTGTGACGTCCTGCAAGCCGACGGAGGCACCCGCACCGCGGCGATTACCGGCGCCTACGTCGCGCTGGTGGATGCGGTGCGCTGGCTGCGAAAACGGGGCGATATCGCAAAGGACCCGGTTTTTGGTGCGGTTGCCGCGGTCTCGGTCGGGGTCTATCGCGGCGTGCCGGTGCTGGATCTGGACTACGCCGAGGATTCCGCCTGCGACACCGACATGAATGTGGTGATGAACGATGGCGGTGGTTTCATCGAGTTGCAGGGCACCGCCGAAGGCCACGCCTTCCGCCGTGACGAGCTCGACGCCCTGCTGGGATTGGCGGAACAGGGGGTAAAAACACTGTTGCAACACCAGCGCGATGCACTCGCGCTAGAGTGAGACCATGCGACGCCTCGTTCTCGCCAGCGGCAATGCCGGCAAGCTCGCCGAAATGCGCGACTTGCTGAGCGATATCGAGATCGAGACGGTCTCGCACGGCGAACTCGGCATCGCCGACGTCGAGGAGACCGGCACCACTTTCATCGAGAACGCAATCCTGAAGGCACGCCACGCGGCACGGCTGTCCGGACTACCCGCGTTGGGAGAAGACTCCGGCCTCTGCGTCGACGCCCTGGACGGCGCCCCCGGCCTGACCTCGGCGCGCTATGCCGGCACACCCAGCAACGCGGCCACCAACATCGCCAAACTGCTGGACGCCTTGCGCGATACGCCGACCGAGAGTCGCGGCGCCTACTTCTACTGCGCCGTGGTGCTGCTACGGAACGCGGACGACCCCATGCCGCTGATCTGTGAAGGCAGCTGGGAGGGCCGCATTCTGGACGCTCCGCGCGGGCACCAGGGCTTTGGCTACGACCCGGTGTTCTACGATCCGTTGATGGGGCTGGCGGCGGCCGAGATGGACTTGGGCTCAAAGCACCGCGTCAGCCACCGCGGCCAGGCATTGATGAAGCTGCGCTGGGCGCTGTCGCGTGGTCGGACCTCGTCCGCGCTGCGTTAGTTGTCTGGGGGGAACGTTCAGAGCGCCCCCATCCGCCTACGGCACCTTCCCCCGCTGCGCAGGGGAAGGGCAGCGTCGCCCAAGCCTTCGGCGAGCGCCTGCGCTCAGTCGGTCGCTGCGCGACAACGCCCGCTCCGCGGGCTGCGCTTTCGCCGCACAGGGAT
>JBKJTK010000445.1:0-3157 GCA_046590875.1 Chiayiivirga sp. | reverse complement strand
TCGGCTGGCGCGATGCAACTCAGGGAATCGATTCGAACTTGCTGCGGAAGACGCCGTCGACGGACGCCGGCAATGCGGCGGAGACCTCATAGAAATCGGTGCCGCGCTGCGCCATTGGGTCCGCGCGCAACACCAGGGCGCGAAACGTGAGGTCTTCCGCAACGGCCGGCGCGGTCCAGGCAAGACGCAGGCTCTCGTGCAGCTCGGGATTGTTCGGCACCTGATCATGGGTGATGGTGTGGCCGTCGCCATTGCACTCGGACGGCAATCCGCCCATCAGGGTGGTGCGTGGGGTAAGCGCGGGGTCGAACAAGCCGCGGCGAAACCCGGCCGCGGTTTCGGGATACACCAGAAAGCCGGTGAAAACCTCGCTGCCGCTATGCCGCAGGGTGACCGCGACGGTTTCGCCCGCAATATAGTCGGGCGTGGAGAACACCAGCTCGAAGCCACCGGTGTCGCCCGGGTGATGGATCCGGGAGGTCATGAACTGCGGTGGGTTGGAGGTAGTCGCATCGCAAGTGCCGGCACCGAAGACATAGGCCAGGCTCGAGGCCGCAGGCAGCATCAACAGCGCGAACGTCGCGGCCGTCAACGCGCGGTGCGGGTGACGCACGGGGATAGGGCTAGGCATCGGAACGCTCCGGATCGCAGGCTGGCGTCGCGCACCATACCGCAGTCGCGCGGCACCGGTGTGCACGTTGTGGAGCGCGCATCGGCGGCGGCCAGCCGCGAGCGATCCGCTATCATGCGTGCACTTGAATTCCCGCGCCCATGCTTCAAATCTCGCCCACCATCTCCATCCCCGACGATGAACTGATCGAGCGCTTCGTGCGTTCGTCCGGTCCCGGCGGTCAGAACGTCAACAAGCTCGCGACCGCAGTCGAATTGCGCTTCGATGCGGCAAATTCACCCTCGCTGCCGGACGCGGTGCGCGCGCGTTTGCTCGCTCGCCGCGATCGCCGTATTACCGGCGAAGGCGTAATCGTATTGTCGGCGCAACGCTTCCGGACCCAGGAGCGCAACCGCGAGGATGCGCGCACCCGCCTGACCGAGTTGATCCGCACCGCGCTCGTCGCACCCAAGCCGCGCGTCGCGACCAAGCCCACGCGCGGCTCGAAGGAGCGCCGTCTCAGCAGCAAGCGTGAACGCGCAAACGTGAAGCGCACGCGGGTGGCGCGCGACTGGGACAAAGACTGATGCCGACCCGCGTCCCTGAGTTGCCACCGAACGCGCCGCGCGGTGGCAATGCGCTCTCGCGCTGGTTCGGCCGCACGATCCTGCAACTCGGTGGCTGGACCATCGTCGGAAATTTTCCCGACGTGCCACGTCTCGTGTTGCTCGCTGCGCCGCATTCTTCCGGCTGGGATGCCGTCTGGGGGCTCGCGGCAAAACTTGCGATGGGCGTCGACATCAGCTTCATGGGCAAGGCCGAGTTGTTCCGTGGGCCGCTGGGCTGGCTGTTGCGGCTTCTGGGGGGCATCCCGGTCGACCGCGCCCGCGCGCACGGCGCGGTGCAACAGGCCTCGGCGAGCCTGCGCAGCAGAGAACGGATGTGGTTCGTGCTCGCGCCCGAAGGCACGCGCAAGCGCGTCGAGCACTGGCGCTCCGGTTTCTGGCATATCGCGCGCGCCGCCAACGTGCCGGTGTTCTGCGCCTGGTTCCACTACCCCGACCGCAGCATCGGCCTGGGCCAACTGTTCCACATGACCGGCGATCTCGACGCCGACATGGCGCGCATCCGCGAGTACTACCAACCCTTTGTCGGCAAGCATCGCGGCACGGTCTGAAAGCGACGCGCGGGCCCATGCAGAGCCTCCCGCCGCCGCGGCTTGCGTTTCTTTCCGCAATATCGGATCGTCCGCCATCGGCCGGCATTGCAGGGGGCAAGCATGGTCTTCAACTCGCTGACGTTCGTCGTCTTCTTCGCGCTCGTGCTCCTGATGCACGCGCTGCCGCTGCGCTGGACCACGAAGAAGGTCAACCTGCTGCTCGCGAGTTATCTGTTCTACGCGGCCTGGAATCCGCCGTTCATCGTGTTGCTGTGGGTATCCACGGTGGTCGACTGGTGGGCGGCGAAGAAACTGGTACAGGCCGAGGCACCCGCGGCGCGGCGTGCGTGGATGCTGCTGTCGGTGGTGGTGAACCTCGGCATGCTGGCGTACTTCAAGTACGGCACGTTCCTGCTGCAGAATTTCCAGGCGGTGATGGCCAGCGTCGGCATCGACTACGTGCCGCCGGCCTTCGACATCGTGCTGCCGGTGGGCATCTCGTTCTATACCTTCGCCACGCTGTCCTACACGCTGGATATCTATCTGCGGCGTGCGGTGCCGGCGCGCAGCTTCCTCGACTACGCCTTGTTCGTGACCTTCTTCCCGCATCTTGTCGCCGGACCGATCATGCGTCCGACCGAACTGGTGCCGCAGTTCGTGCAGCCGCGTCGGGCGAGCGCGGACCAGTTGCGATTCGGATTGGCGTTGATGACGCTCGGACTATTCCAGAAGATCGTGCTCGCCGACGCCTTTCTCGCGCCCGCCGCCGAGATGGTCTACGACGGCAAGGCGGTGCCCGGCGCGCTCGATGCGTGGATGGCGACGCTCGCCTTCAGCGGACAGATCTTCTGCGACTTCGCCGGTTATTCGACCACGGCGATTGGGGCGGCGCTGTGTCTGGGTTTCGCAATGCCGGACAACTTCCGCTTCCCCTACGCCGCCGTGGGCTTTTCCGATTTCTGGCGACGCTGGCACATCACTTTGTCGAGCTGGCTGCGCGATTACCTTTACATTCCCCTCGGGGGCAATCGCCATGGCGAGTCACGTACTTATTTCGCGCTGATGGTGACCATGCTGCTCGGGGGACTGTGGCACGGCGCGAGTTGGGCCTTCGTGGTCTGGGGCGGACTGCACGGACTGTATCTCGCGGCCGAGCGCGTACTCCGAACGCGCTTCGCCGGCTATCGACCCGGGCCCTTGGCGCTGCTCGGCCTGGGGCTGTTGACCTATGCGCTGATCAACCTCACCTGGGTGTTTTTCCGCGCCGACAGCTTCGGCAAGGCGTGGCTGGTGTTGAACGGGATGTTTGGATTGAACGTGGCCGCCGTGCCGATCCTGCCGAGCGTGCATCTGGCCCTGGTTGCGCTGATCGTGGGTGGCATCGTGTT
>JBKJTK010000208.1:0-11640 GCA_046590875.1 Chiayiivirga sp. | reverse complement strand
ATGAAAACTGGGGCGGGGTAGGTCAGGCATTCAAGAGACGCGTTACGCAGATCGGGGGCGCGATTCTAGCGCGGTCGCGACCTTGCTTCGGCGGCGTGACCCATCGTCATTGGCCGCGACGCGGCGGACTCGTCCGCCGCGTCAGGGTTTATCAATAGGAAGGCGCGCCGCAAGCATAGGTTTCACTTGACGAGGCGCTGTATCTTCCGTTGCTGACCGTCAGCGTTACGGTGATCGGCTCCGGGACGGCACAGCTGACCGATTCCTGCACCGCATGGGCTTCAGGCAGCATGGTCTTGCTCTTGCTGCCGTGGCGCTCGAACGTCCACTGGTAGCGCAGGCGGCCGCGTGACTTGTGCTCCTGCGGCCAGCCCATGCAGTGAAGCGCGCCCTCGCTCGACACACACTCGTGATGCAGCATGAAGGCTTCGTCGGCGACTAGCCTCAGGGCTGCTTTCGAACCGGGCAACTCCAAGATCTCAAAAGCATTGGGCGGGCAGGTCCAGGCCTTGATCGCTTCGCAGGTCGGCGGTTCGTCTTCGCTTCGAGCGGCGCCAGGCAGGGTGAGCGCCAGCAGGGTCAGAGAGACAAGGGCAAGCTTGAATCGGTTCATGACGAGGACTCCGGTGAGGTTGAGTACTGGTGGGGTTGAGTACTGGCTGCGGGTGCGTCTTCAGGAAAAAAGCTCCGCTGACGACACGCAGGACGGTCGTTTCGGGGCTGCAACAGGAAACAATGCGGCGCGCTGGCGCGCTGGTCAGCCAGGCTCGGGGGGCATGGGAGCCAACTCGCAGTAGAGGCGCTGCGCGCGCGCCCCGGGATCGGTTCGGCCAGACGTCTCTGGCGCCAACTCGCAGTGTTGTGGTCCAAACAGCGACGCGATCTGCTGGCGCAGCATGTCGCGATTTTCCGGCGACATCGCCGCGACGTTGAGCTCGACGCCCGTCGGCAGCAGCACGCGTTGCGCCGCCTCGGTCTCGCCGCGGGCGGCTTTCGTACGCGCGTATTCGCTGCGGAAAAAGGTAGCGAGCGGGCTGCCCGCGCCACGCGCGCGGCTGACACCGTCGATGGCGCCTTCGAACTGGCGATCCACGCGGGCGTGCTCGGCTCCGACCCGAGCCAGCATCTGCGCCGCGTTGAAGCGCATCCTGAAGGTGTTCTGGTGCTGAGCGCCCAGGCTCGTCGCGTAGGCCGTGCTGGCGGCCTCGAACGCCTCGGCCGCTTCGGCATGGAGCTTCTTGGCGAGCAACGCCGAACCATGCGTGGCGTGGGCCAGGGCGATCACCGAGGAATCCTCGCCGTAGTGACCGCGTAGCGCGGTGAGCAGGGCGACGCTTTCGCTCAGCGCGTAGTCGAATTCCTTGCGTGCGAGCAATACATCGACACGGCGCAGACGCGAGATCAGAATGCGCGGGTGATTTTCACCCAAGGTTCGCGCTTGCAGATCGAGCAGCGCGTCGAGGGTAATGCGTGCATCGTCGGGCTTGCTGGCGCGGCGCTGCGCTTCGGCCAGTTGCCATGCCGCTTCGGCGTGCATCAGGCTGCCGCGTTGAGATTCGAGTTTGGTCAGCGCGCGCTGCGCCAGCGGGATCGCCTGCTCGGGCTTCGCCAGCACCAGCCAGTAATGAGCGCGTTCCGACAGCACATCGGCCGCGCCCGGGTCGGCGCGTTCCAGTTCATTCAGGGCCGCGTCGGCCTCGGCCATCGCGTGCGTTGCCACCAGGCGGCGCGCATTGAGCAGGCGCAGGCGGCGGGTCAGCGCGACATCGTTGCCGTCGGTCTCGGCCCAGGCCAGGGCGCGTGCCATGGCGGGATCGCCGGCTTCCGCCATGCCCAGCGCGATTCGTACATCGGCCAGCTCGGCCGCCAGTTCGCCGTGCAGGCGCGGTTGTGCCTCGCTGATGGCGTCGACGCGGCGGCTGGCGACGTCCAGCACCTGACGTGCATTCAGCGCGCCGCCGGAAAGCTGCATGGGATCGGCGGCCTTGAAGGAGTCGCTCAGCACAGACAGTGCAGCCTGCGCCCGGTCGCGCTCGTTGCGGGCGATCTGGGCCTGGCGCAGCGCCAGGCCAAAGGCAAACAGCACGCCGAGCAGCGCCAGCGTACTGACCCCGACGATCAACTGATTGCGCGCCACGAACTTGCCCACGCGGTAGCGCAGATGGGACCCTGCCGCGAGCAGCGGCTGCTGCGTCAGATAGCGCTCGATGTCGGCGTCGAGCTGCTCCACGCTGGCGTAGCGCTGATCCGGCTCCTTGCGCAGCGCGCACTGCACGATCGCATCGAGATCGCCGCGCAAACGTCGCCGCCAGGCAGTGAGGTCGGTGATTCCGAGCTTGATCGCCATCTCGGGGCTGATCGTCACGGCCTGATCCAGCGCCGCGGGCGGAGTCGACAGCAGCAGCCGCTCGACTTCGCCGGCGCTGCATTGGTCGAACTCGAACGGCGGACGACCGCTCAGCAGTTCATACAGCACTGCGCCGAGAGAGTACACGTCCACCGCCACGCTGGTAGGGCCGCCGGAAAGCTGTTCGGGCGCCGCATAGGCCGGGGTGAAGTAGCGATCCGCGGTCGCTGTATCGCTGCCGTGCGACACCAGCGGCTTGGCGATGCCGAAGTCCAGCAGCTTGACCCGGTCATCGTGATCAACCAGCACATTGCCCGGCTTGATGTCGCGATGTACGACCAGATTGCGATGCGCATGAGTGACTGCGGCCAGCACTTGGCGGAACAGCCCCAGCCGCGTTTCGAGATCGAGCCTGCGTCGGGCGCAGTGGGTCAGCAGAGGATCGCCCCGCACCAATTCCATCACCACGAACGGGGTGCCGTCCGTCGCCTCGCCGGCATCGAGCAGACGAGCAATGCCAGGATGGTTGAGCGCAGCCAGGAGCTGGCGTTCCACCAGGAAGCGGCGCAGCACGGGTTCATGCAGCATTTCGCGCCGCACCACCTTGATCGCGACGTCGTGCGTCATCCCGTGTTCGGTGTGGCGGGCCCGGAAGACGCGGCCCATGCCGCCACTACCGATTTCTTCCAGAACCTCATAGCGTCCGATGCGACGCCGCGGCATGCGCAGCTCATCCGACGCGTGTTCCAGCGCCTGCTTGCCGAGATCGGCCGGACGCTGCGTGGGGATATCCTTGAGCTGCTGATCGCGCCTCAGCAGCCGCAGCAGTTGCTCGCGCAAGGCGCCATCGATGTCGGAGCGGGCCCGGCACCAGTCAGCGCGTTCCTCGGCCGGCACAGCGATGGCCTGGTCGAACAGCTCCTGCAGGTCGCGCAAGCGATTAAGCGACATGCTCGCCCGCCTCCGGATCGAGCTGTTCGGTGAGCCAGGCGCGTGCGAACCGCCACTGGCGACCGACCGTGGCAACCGATGTGCCACAGGCATCGGCGGTTTCCTCGATGGTGAGTCCGCCGAACATGCGCAGCTCGACGACGCGCGCCGAGGCGGCATCCAACGCTTCCAGCCGATTCAGCGCCTGATCGATCGCGAGCCAGTCGACCTCGTCCTCGGTGCGTGGTGTCTCGTGCTCACTCAGGTCATCGAGCGGGATGAAGATCTGGCCGCCGCCGCGTTTCTGCGCGCCGCGTTCGCGCAAATAGTCGATCACCACGCGCCGCAACACAGTGGCGCAAACCGCGAGGAAATGGGCGCGGTTCTGCCAGTCGACACCGCGTTGCGGCAACAGGCGCGTATAGATCTCGCTGACCAGTTCGGTGGGCGACAACGTCAAGGCGCCGGCGCTGCCACGCACCTGCGCACCGGCCATGCGGTACAACACCGGATAGAGCTGTGTCGCCAGGTCTTGCTCGACGCTGCGATCGCCATCGCGCCAGCGCGAGAGCAGGGCGGTGATATTAGCCTCCATCTCTGCCACCGCCACTCCCCGAGACACGCAATGACCGCGATTGTATGCGCGCGCCTCGGGACGCGGGATGCAAGCTCTCCGCCCGCTGTTCCGCCAATCCCGACGCACGCCGAACGCGGTCGGCCTGGAAGGCCGGTTCGTAGCGAGGGACGGGAACGGGCTCACGGGCGCAGCCTGTGGTGCTCAGTGCAGCGCCGCGACGCGCGGTGGCGATTCCCACTGCAGCGTGTCGACGTAGGTGATCTGATCTCCGTTCACCAGCAACATCGGTACGGTCTGCAGATCCAGGTGCTCAGCGATGAGGCGGGTTTCGTCGGTCGCGACCGATTCATCGCGCCAGGCCACGCTGTCCGGCCCGTCGATCGCCGTTTTGCACTCGATGCAGGTTTCCTGATCGAACAGGAGCACTGGCGCGCCGGCGGCGGCACCCACCAGGCTATCGTCGAACCACTGCACGTCGGCGCCGGGCTCAAACGTGGCGCCGATTCCGACCCGAACCATCAGTCCGGTGCCGATACCGACCACCAGAAAAACGAACATTGCGAAAGCTGACTTCATGGAGTTCATGGTCCCTCCCGGGAGAAAACGCGACGCGGCATCCAATTCTGGTTGTCGCTATCGGTGTTACTCGCAACTCGATGGCGGAATCGATCACGCCGCGATGAAAACCCGCCACGCGGGTTCGGGAGAGGACGGTTCCGGTTCGACGTCCGCGTACCACATTCAGCGATTAGGGCGCTTGGGCGTTGCCCGCGGCACTACTCGGGGTTAGCCGCCCGGGGGCAGGGCACCAATGGTTTCCAGCGACTCGATCCGGCGTCGTTCGTCGCTGTCGAATGAGCGCTGCAGTAGGTCGGACAGGGCGCGCTGGCGCGCCGCCGGGTCGAGTCGGGCGTCGCCCAGGATGTCGCCGCGACGGATCACATAATTGGCGATACGCTGATCCCATTGCGCACGTTGTCGATCCAGCGCAGCGAGTCGATGCGCCGCTTCTTGACCCCAGATCGCGCTGCGTTCGGCCGCGCGAGTGGCTGCGTCGGTCCCCCGAGCTTCAAATTGCCGCGACTGTTCTTCGGCTATCAGCACGGTCGTGGCATCGCGTTCCGCGCTGCGTTCGGCTGGAACGCGCCCGGCGTCTAGTTCCGCAAGGCGTAGGGCGCGCTCGCGGCCGTCCAGGCTCGCGTCTTGTTGCACGGCGCGGCGCGCCAGGGAGTAGGCCGTGTGCGCTTCCTCCTGCAGGAACATCGCATCACTATCGGCTCCGAACCATTTTCGGCGTATGTCCTGGATCTGCGCAAAGCGCATTGCGAGATCGTCGGGGAGATTCGCCGCAGACAGTTCCGCACGCAGGCCGAGATAGCGGTCGAAAGCGTCGAGCGTGGCGGCGGCCACGGCATCGCCATGCTCGCGCTGCACATCGTCGCGCAGCAGCTGACGCATCTCCACGGTGGTGAATTCGCCGATCAGGCTGAGGTAGTGATCGAAGCGCCGTACCAGTCCTGCGTCGAGCCGAAGCCGACCGCTCGGATCGACAGCAAGTTCGCCGTCGACCGCCGCGCCGCGCAGCGAACTACGTCCAAGACGGGCGCGCAGTTGCTCGACAGTGGGCGCAGGCACGTGGGTGGGCGCTGCGCCGGGCGCTGTCGTCGATGCGGGAACCACGCTGGGTAGTGATTTGTCAGGCGCCATCGCGCTGACATCGTTGCCGACCGAAGCCGGCGTGTCACCCGGACGCTCGGTCAGCAGCCACAGACCCACAAACAGCAACGCCGCCACGAGGGCGGCGCTGCTGGTCCAACGTTGTCGCACGTTCATGGCCGCAGCCGTGGGTCGCCGATGGCACTCAGAGATCAGCGCTCAGAGACCGGCAGTCTTGAGTCGGTTCGCGTGGGCGCGGATCACGGATTTCGGATTCGAGGCGAACCAGCTGGTCAATCCAAACGTCTGGTTGACCTCGTCGAGATGGTTCCAGCCGTAGTCGTCACGCAGCACCACGCCCAGATGCGACGAGCATTTTCCGACCAGGCCGTCGTTCTGTTCCCAACCGAAGAACAGGCTGCCAGCCCCGAGCAGCGGATCGCTGGCATCAAGCACGTGAGTGAGTACCGAGGTGCCGCCCCAAGAGTAGTAGCGGATACCGTGGACGATGGCGGCGCCGTGGCCGCAAGCCGTCGTGGGCATGCCGTTCGGGTGGCGCGCATTGAAGGCGGCCGCACCGATGCTGTTGAGGGATTCCAACGCCCCGAGCGCGTTCTGCGGATCGTTGTTGCCCGACATCACCGCGATGAAGGTCGAGAGCGCATTGACGAAGCCCACCACAAACGGGCGCAGCGGCGAGCCGGGCGGCAGGGCTTTGTTCAAGCCGTCTGCGACCTTGGAGCCGGTATGCGGGCTGCCGATGGAGGTGATCGACGCCACCAGGTCCGGTCGCACGGAAGCGACGTAGCGGATCGTCGGGCCGCCGTGGCTGTGTCCGATCAGGTTGAATTTGGCGTGGCCGTAGATTGCTTTCAGGCTGTCGAGATCGCGGATCAACTGCTCGCCACGCACTTCAGAGAAGTTGCTGGCGGAATAGCTCGCTACATAGACGCGCGCACCACCGGAGCGCAGGTCCGACGGCATGCCGTACCAATAGTCGTAGACACCCAGGATCGAGTCGAAGCCCAACAGACCGTGAGCCAGCACGATCGGGTGCTTGGTCTGGGTGTAACCGGTTTGGGCCATCGCCCCTTGCGACAGGCCGCAGAGCAACGCTGCCGCCAGCAGGCAGCCAAAGATTCGACGCAACATGTTCCCACTCCCCAAGCGATTGGACTGTTCAGTGTTCCGGTGCACAACTGCGCACCGGGCCTGCGAGTCCGTTCGCTCCCCTTGAAATAAAACATACGTTTAATTGTGGCTTCGGTCAAGACGCCACCGTATGGTTTGGGTTAGAGGCCCGCCGCAACAAAAAATCCGCGTCCTCGGATGCGTAACGCAAAACGCGCGCGCGATTTGCAATCCAATGAGTGCAGATTCGTGCGAATCGCCGATACGTGAGACCGCTCTTGGCCGCGTAAATCGCGTTCCACCAAGCTTTTTCAGCTTGCACGGCGGTTGGCCCGTTACTTGCCATTACTTCCGTAACCCGGGCTCGCCCGGCATCCGCGGAAGCATCGAAATGAAAGCTCAAGGACGGTCTTGGCGCTACTTCGGCCTCATCGCACTTGCCTTGGTCGCGGGCGCGGTGCGGATGGAAGAAGACCGGGTCGAACACAAGGCAACGTTCTTCTTCGCCGCTCGTGATGCCGGTGCGGCGGAACCGGTGCGATGCGACGAGCGACTGGATGCGGCTTGGCTCGGCCAGTGCACCGGCCCCGAGTTGATGTTGGCGCCGGCGTATTAGGCGATCGGTGCGCAAGACACCGGGTGTAGGCGGCAAGACTTAGTTAGGAGAGCGAGATGTGGCAGCAAACCGCAACAGGCAATGAGACGAGATCCCCACTACCCCGGCAGTCATGGCGTCTTCGCCTGATCGGCCTGACGGTCGCCTTGATACTGGTGGCGGCTTACTTCGGCACGGTCGCGTGGATTGGACAGGGTCTCGCCGACGACATGCGCGGTCGCGTGCGCACGCTGGAGCCGGGAGCGCTGGTGCTGGATACGGAGCACTGACGTCCATTCCGTTACGGGGACCGGCTGCGATCAATCTAATTCTCGACTCGTGTCCGTGCCCTCGACTTCTCGCTGTTGCTGCTGCAGCCGCCACATCTGAGCGTAGTGACCGTCGGCGGCCAGCAACTGTCCGTGGTTCCCGCGCTCCACCAGACGACCCGCATCCAGCACCAGTATCTGGTCGGCGTTCATCACCGTGGATAGCCGGTGCGCAATCACCAGCGTAGTACGTCCCTCCGCGATACGGTCGAGTTCGGCCTGGATTGCCTGTTCGGATTTTGAGTCGAGCGCTGACGTCGCTTCGTCGAAGATCAGGATCGCGGGATTTTTCAGCAGCGCACGTGCGATCGCCACGCGCTGCTTTTCGCCGCCCGAGAGTTTCAGTCCGCGTTCGCCGACCTCAGCGCCATAGCCGTCGGGCAGCGATTCAATGAAGGCGTGAATGTGCGCGGCCTTGGCGGCTGCGATCACATCGTCGGCACTGGCATCCGGGCGTCCGTAAAGGATGTTGTAGTGAATCGTGTCGTTGAACAACACGGTGTCCTGCGGCACGATCGCGATCGCGGCGCGCAAGGAGGCCTGGGTAAGGTCGCGGATATCGCGCCCGTCGATCGCGATGCGACCGGCATCGACGTCGTAGAAGCGGTAAAGCAAGCGCGACAGCGTCGACTTGCCCGAGCCGGAATGTCCGACGACGGCCACCGTTTCGCCAGGCCGGATCTCGAAGTCGACCGCATGCAGGATCTGGCGCTTGGCGTCGTATCCGAAGTCCACCGTCTCGAAACGCACGTGCGGCTGACGTGTTGACAGCGGCACCGCATCGGCGCGGTCGTTCACGTCGAGCCCTTCGTCCAGCAGTCCGAACAGGCGTTCCATGTTGGTGAGCGCCTGCTTCACCTCGCGATACACCATGCCGAGGAAATTGAGTGGAATCGCCAGTTGCAGCAGGTAGGCGTTGACCAGCACCAGATCGCCGATCGTCATCTGCTGTGACACGACGCCGGCCGCCGCGCGCCACATCATGGCGGTGACGCCGAGCGCGATGATCATGCTTTGTCCGGTGTTGAGCACGGCGAGTGACTTCATGCTCTTGACCTGAGCGTCCTCCAGCTTGACGAGGTTCTCGTCGTAACGCCGTGCCTCGTGCTCCTCGTTGCCGAAGTACTTCACCGTCTCATAGTTGAGCAGCGAGTCGACCGCGCGCGCACTGGCCTGGGTGTCGGCCTCAACCGCGGCGCGGTAGTAACGCGTGCGCCATTCGGTGACGGCAAAGGTGAAGGCGATGTAAGCCACGAGGGTGGCGAGCGTGATGCCGGCAAAGCCCCAGTCGTAGCGCACCACCAGGATCGCAGTGACCAGCACGATCTCGATCAGGGTCGGCAGGATGGTATAGACCGTCCAGTCGAGCAGATCGGAAATTGCGCTGCCGCCGCGCTCAACATCGCGTGCCACCCCGCCGGTGCGGCGCGCGAGATGGAAACGCATGGAGAGCGCGTGCAGATGGCGGAACACCTTCAGCGTGATCAGGCGCGAGACCCGCGCCATCACCCGTGCGAATACCAATTGCCGCAGCTCGGTGAAGATCGTGGTTGAGAGTCGCGCAGCACCGTAGGCCAGCAGCAGCGCCACCGGCAGCACCAGTAGCGTGGGCGCGACATCCAGACCATCGACCAAGCGCTTGAGCACCAGCGGCACGCCGACGTTGGCGAGCTTGGCAGTCAGCATCAGCGCCAGTGCCAGCGCGATGCGGCCGCGGAACTGCCATAGATAGGGCAGCAGGGCACGAAGCAGACTGATTCCCGAACGCGTCGGTGCGGACGGGGTGGGCTCGATCAGCGGCGCGGATTCGGCGGCAACAGCGGGTTCGGACATGCAGGGTATGTTGGGGGATTCGCACGGCGAATCAACTGAGTCAAATAGAGCACGCTGCTATCCTCGCACGACTTCCTCTCGCCGCGATCCGATGACCGCTCGCCCTGCTGTTCCGCGTGCCCGCCTCGCCTTGCTGCTCGGTGGTCTGGCGATGTTCGGTCCCTTCGCAATCGACGCCATCTTCCCGGCGTTCCCAGCGATCGAGGGCGAGTTTGCGGTGTCTGCGGTAGCGATGCAGCAGACGATCAGCGTGTACCTGATCGCCTACGCGCTGATGAGTGTCTTTCATGGCCCGCTGTCGGATGCCGCGGGGCGAAAACCGGTGATCCTGTGGGGCGTCGCGGTGTTCGCGCTGGCATCGGTTGGCTGCGCGCTCGCGGCGGACCTGCCGCAATTGCTGATGTTCCGCGCTCTGCAGGGCATGTCCGCTGGTGCCGGCCTGATAGTCGGGCGCGCCATCATTCGCGACTGCCTCGACGGCGACGACGCACAGCGCCTGATGTCGCACATCACCATGATTTTTGGCCTCGCGCCCGCGCTCGCGCCGGTGGTGGGCGGCTGGATACTGGGCTGGTCGGACTGGCGCACGATCTTCTGGTTCCTGACCGCGTTTTCGATTGTGTTGCTGGCGCTCACCGCGGTCTGTTTGCCGGAGACGCATCCACCGCAGGCTCGAATTGCGCTCAAGTTGCGCACGCTGTATCACGGCAACCGCGCGATCGGCTCGAATCGCCAATTCCTGTTGCTGGCGTTTGCGGGCAGTTTCAACTTCGGCGCGCTGTTCCTCTACATCGCCTCGGCCCCGGCGTTCGTACTGGAGCTGTTGAAGCTCAACGTCCAACAGTTCGGCTGGTTCTTCATCCCGATGATCAGCGGCATGATGTTCGGCGCATTTTTGTCTGGTCGACTTGCAGGTCGCTTTAGCGGTGCGCAGTCCGCCGGATTGGGGTTTGCCCTGTGCGCACTGGCGATGGGGTGGAATCTCGCATACTGCGCGCTCGTCGATGTCCCAAGCGTGCCGTGGGCGGTGCTGCCGATGTCGCTCAACGCGGTCGGCATTGCGCTGGTGTTTCCGATCCTGACGCTCGCCATCCTCGACATGTATCCGCGCCAGCGCGGCGCGGCCTCGTCGATGCAAGCGTTCGTCGGGCTCAGCTTCAACGCGGTGTTGGCCGGCGCGGTTTCACCCTGGGCCAGCCAAAGCGCGATGCGATTGGCACTGGTGGCGTCCGGGTTCTGCGTCATGGCCTGGGCGCTGTGGCGACTTTATCGACGCAAAGCGAAACGCGAGCCCGGCACGTCGGCAGAAAATGCGGCGCTGGAACCGACCGGGCAATTGTGATTGCTGCCGCCCGGTCGGCACTTGAGGCCTTGAACACCAGCGGTTACTTCCAGATCGTCGTCATGTCCTTGCTTTCTTCCTTCCAGCGCTCGCCATCCTTGACCATCAACACCACTCCTCGCTGGGTGTTGCCGTCGCTGTCCTTGCCTTCAACCTTGAGGATCGCGCGCTCGCCTTGCGCCCAGCCGCCACCCACCGTCGCGCTCACCGGAACGCCGAAGCGCAAGCCTTCGATATAACTCTTGGTCGATTCTTCGTTGTCCTTGGGCATCATCCATTCGGCCATCTCGCCCAGCTGCGAGCGCAGGTACTCGGCGTCGCCCTTCTTCACCGCCGCGACATAGGCCAGGTAAGCCTTGCCGGCTTCGCCGCCGCCGGCCGGCAGCGGGTCGCCGCTGAAATCGGCCGGAGTTACGTCAACCGCGAATTTCAGGTCGAACTGGTAGGACTTGTCGAAGAAGTCTTCCGGTTCCGCGAGCACGTGGCTGCCTTCGATGCGCGTCGGCGTGTTGGTGGTGAGGGAAAATTTGCCGTAGCCGGAGGTGTTGAAGGTGTCGCTGGGTTCGGAAACCCAGAACCACATCCCGCCCTCGCTGCCGTCGGCATTGACCGAGACGCGCGTCATGCCGCCGTTTACTTCGCGCAATTGATCGGTGATGCCGCTGTCGAGATCGAAGCCGCCGATGGCCTTCGTTGGGTCAACGGCGTGCGTGGTGAGATAGATGTTGACCTCGCGTTTACCGGGCTCGCTATTGCTCTCGCGCGAGAGCGCGACGGCGTGCTTGTACTCCTGCTTGTTGTCGGCCATGCGGAAGTATCCCGAGCCGGTCGACTCGGCCGCTGCAAGTGAAGGCAAGGACAAGATCAGGACCATACCGGCCACGGCCGGCGAGATGCGGA
>JBKJTK010000226.1:0-3200 GCA_046590875.1 Chiayiivirga sp. | reverse complement strand
CACGGTGTCGCGCGCGGTCGGCGCGCGCAGCGCGTCCATGCGGCGGAACAGCGCCTGCACCCGCGCCGTCAATTGCGGCAGCGAGATGTCCTTGGTGAGGTAGTCGTCCGCGCCCAGACGCAGGCCGGAGATGATGTCCAGATCGGAATCGCGCGCGGTCAGGAACAGGATCGGCAGCGTCGGTGCGCGTGAGCGCAGTTCGCGACACAGATCGAAGCCGCCTTCGGGTTCCTCGCCCAGGCCCACGTCGATGATGACGAGATCCGGCAGCTTGAGCGCGAACGCGACCTGCGCTTCGGGTCGCGAGGCAAACGCCGCCACCTGCCAGCCGTAGCGTTGCAGCGCGTCGACATAGTTGGCGCGGATCGCGGGTTCGTCTTCGACGATGGCGATGGTGCGGGACATGGGTGGCCTCGGTGGTGCGTTATGTTCGACGGGAAGCTGATGGCGCAGAGCATAACTGTCGCCTTACCCCTCCGCGACGCATTGCCCGCAATCCGCCACATGCCGTCGCCGCCTCGACCGCAATGCGCCGCGGCACGCGCTCGTGACCACGCTGCAATGGCACCAGCCGCGAATGGTTCGCGCAGGACGCCCCCATGGACTCGCCCCGCTACACCCGCAAGCCCCGTTTGTTCACTTCGCCCCGATTGGTTCGTCAACGCCGTCTCGGTTTCGCCTTCGTGTTGCTGGCCCTCGCCGCGCGCGTTGGTGCGCAGACATCCGAGCCGGAAGGCTTGCAGTTCGCCGCCGCCGATGGCCGTTGGCAATCCGCGGTCGCGCTCGACACCGATGTGCATTTCCGCATCCAGGGGTTGCTGGCCGAAGTAACCGTCGAGCAGACCTATCGCAACGACAGCAAGGATTGGCTCGAAGGCCGTTATTTGCTGCCGCTGCCGGAGAATGCCGCGGTGCATGCGCTCCATCTGCAGATCGGCGAACGCATCGTCGTGGGCGAGGTACACGAGAAGGCGGAGGCGCAGGCGATCTACCAATCCGCCGCGGCGCAAGGCCAAGTCGCCGGGCTCGTGGAACAAAATCGACCGAACCTGTTTCGCACCGCGGTCGCGAACATCGCGCCCGGCGCAAGCGTGCAGGTGCGCATCGGCTATTGGCAGCGGGTGGACTATCGCGACGGCGCGTTTTCGCTCGCCCTGCCGCTGACATTGACGCCGCGCTACGAGCCTACGGACGCGAAAACGGCCGTGGCGATCGCCGAGCCTGCATCGGACTCGCTGCCGGCTGCACACATTTCGAACACGGACCGCGACGCAGCGGAACCGACCGTGACGCTGCGCGCCGATCTCACCGCCGGCGTGGCCTTGAGCAGCGTCGACAGTCCGACCCATGCGGTCGAGGTGAAAGCCTCCGGTGCGAACCATGTCATCACCTTGCGCGAAGGTGTCGTGGCTTCGGATCGCGATTTCGAACTGCGCTGGACACCCGCCCCGCACGCCACACCGCAAAGTGCGCTGTTCGTGGAGCGGCGCAATGACGCCGACTACGCGTTCGCCATGTTGCTGCCGCCGACCCGCAAGGTCGACGCGTTGCCGCGCGAAGTCGTGCTGGTGATCGATACCTCTGGCTCCATGTCCGGCGAACCGATGCAGCAGGCTCAGGCCGCGTTGATCGAGGCGCTCGCCCGTCTGCGCTCCGACGATCGCTTCAATCTCATCCAGTTCAACTCGGTCACCGAGCAACTCTTCGAGCATGCGGTGCCGGCGGACGAGGCCCATCTGCGGGTGGCCAGCGACTGG
Source organism: Chiayiivirga sp. (assembly GCA_046590875.1). Lineage (GTDB taxonomy): Bacteria > Pseudomonadota > Gammaproteobacteria > Xanthomonadales > Xanthomonadaceae > JALCLA01. The sequence goes on along the minus strand of JBKJTK010000226.1, from coordinate 1,443 downwards.
ATTGGCGCGCTGATCGCCACCAACGGCACCGAGATGTCGCCGGCCTTGACCCACGCGTTGGCGGGCGCGGCCCCGCAGGGCTACGTGCGGCAAGTCATCTTCATCACCGATGCCGCGGTCGGCAATGAAACCGAGTTGCTGGCGCAGATCGAGCGCGAACTCGGCAGCGCGCGATTGTTTCCGGTCGGCATCGGCAGCGCACCCAACGGGGCGTTCCTGCGCAAGGCGGCCGAACTCGGGCGCGGCAGCGAGTTGCTGATACGTGCGCCGGATCAAGTCGTGATGCAGATGGATCGGCTGTTCGCGAAACTTGATCGTCCGGCGCTGAGCGACGTCGAATTGCGCTGGCCGGCGGGCGCGGAAGTGTTCCCCGAACGGCTGCCGGATCTGTACCACGGGGAACCCTTGTTGGCGGTCGCGCGTATGTCGCAGGCCAAAGGTTCGCTCAAGGCCAGTGGCTGGAGCGCGCAGGGCGAATGGCAGGACACGCTTGCGCTGGATCGCGCCGTGCTGATGGATGGCGTGGCGCGACTCTGGGGTCGCAGCAAGATCGAGGCGCTGGAAGACGTGCTGCGACAGGGCGGCGACGAGGCGCGCGTACGCGCCGACATTGTATCGCTCGGTATCGAACATCAACTGGTGAGCCGCTACACCAGCCTGGTCGCGGTTGATCGCACCCCGATGCGTCCCGAGAACGCGGCGCTGGCGTCGGCGCGCTTCGACAACGCGGCGCCGGCGAACAGCCTCGCCTTTGCCCAAGGCGGAACCGCGGCACGCAGTGAGTTCGCGCTTGCGATCGCGTTTGCGTTGCTTGCGCTCGCCTTCCTACAGCGACGCACGGCGGTGTCAGCCGCCTGAAGCGCGTGCACCGCGCGTCCGTTCATCACCCTCAGCCTCAAGGAGAACACTGTGGAACCCTGCCTGCCCGCCGATTTCCATGCCGTCCATGCCGCGCATCGCGCGGCTCGGGACGCACTGGATCCATCGCTCGGTGCCGACGCGCACGTGCATCTGGATCACAGCGCCTTCGTCACCGGATTGCGCGATTGGCGTAGCACGCCGGACACATCGGCCCGCCATCCTGCACCTGCTCCGGACAGCGAGTGGCAATCATTGTGATGCCATGACCGTCACCATCGTTTCATTGGCAGGGAAGAGTTGGCGGGGCAAGGATGCCCCAACCCTTCGGCGCGTCGTGGCGTGGCTGCTTGCAGGGGTGGCGCTCTGGCTAGCGACCGATGCCGGTTGGTTGCACGCGAAAGCCTGGCTGGCGCAGCAACTGCTGCGCGACGCGTGGCAGGACACGCTGACGACACAAACGACGCAGCCTCCCTGGCCTTGGGCCGACACGCATCCGGTAGCGCGCATGACCGTCGCTACGCATGGGATTGACCAGATCGTGCTCGCCGGCGATTCCGGGCGCACGCTGGCGTTCGGGCCGGG
>JBKJTK010000081.1:0-8910 GCA_046590875.1 Chiayiivirga sp. | reverse complement strand
CCGCCGCGAAACGCGCCTTCCTTCCCTTCCACGGCGAGTCCCCCGGACCCGCCCGCCGGCTGTGCCCATGATCGAGAATCTGCGCAACATCGCCATCGTCGCCCACGTCGACCATGGCAAGACAACACTTGTGGACTGTCTGCTCAAGCAGTCCGGCACCTTCAGCGAGCGTACGGTCACCACCGAACGCATGATGGATAGCAGCGATCTGGAAAAGGAACGTGGTATCACGATCCTGTCCAAGAACACCGCGATCCGCTGGAAGGCGCCGAGCGGCGAGGACTTCCGCATCAATATCGTCGACACCCCGGGCCATGCCGATTTCGGCGGTGAGGTCGAGCGCGTGTTGTCGATGGTCGACTCGGTGTTGATCCTGGTCGACGCCATGGACGGTCCGATGCCGCAGACGCGCTTCGTGACGCAGAAGGCATTCGCGATGGGCTTCAAGCCCATCGTGGTGGTGAACAAGGTCGACCGTCCCGGCGCGCGCCCGGACTGGGTCGTGAATCAGACCTTCGATCTCTTCGACCGGCTCGGCGCCACCGATGACCAGCTCGACTTCACCGTGGTCTACGCCTCAGCGCTGCATGGCTACGCCGGCATGGACCCCGAGGTGCGTTCGGGCGACATGACGCCGCTGTTCCAGGCCATCATCGATCATGTGTCGCCGCCGCCGGTGGACATGGATGGCCCGTTCCAGATGCGCATCACCTCTCTGGACTACAACAACTACGTCGGCATCATCGGCGTGGGCCGGGTGCAGCGCGGCCGGATCAAGCCGAACATGGCGGTCACGGTCATCGATCGCGACGGCAAGCCGCGCAATGCCAAGGCCTTGCAGGTGCTGGGCTTCCTCGGCCTGGAACGGCACGAAGTGGACGAGGCCCAGGCCGGCGACATCATCGCGATCAGCGGCATCGAGAAGCTGAGCATCTCCGAGACCGTTTGTTCGCCTGAAGCCGTCGAGCAGCTGCCCGTGCTGACGGTGGATGAGCCCACCATCAGCATGACGTTCCAGGTCAACGATTCCCCGTTTGCCGGGGTCAAGGATCGCAGCGGCGGCAAGTTCCTGACCTCACGCCAGTTACGCGACCGCCTCGTGCGCGAAACCCAGCACAACGTTGCGCTCAAGGTCGAGGAGACCGAGGACGCGGACAAGTTCAAGGTTAGCGGCCGCGGCGAACTGCATCTGTCGATCCTGATCGAGACCATGCGGCGCGAAGGTTTCGAGCTGGCCGTGTCGCGCCCTGAAGTCATCATCAAGGACATCGACGGTGTCGCGAGCGAGCCGTTCGAGAGCCTGGTAGTGGATTTGGAATCGGCCTATCAGGGCGGCGTGATGTCGCGCCTGGGCGAGCGCAAGGCGATGCTGCAAAACATGGAACCCGACGGCAAAGGCCGCGTGCGTCTGGAGTTCATCATCCCGGCGCGCGGATTGATCGGCTTCCAGACCGAGTTCCGCACGATCACAGCCGGCACCGGCCTGTTGTTCCACGTATTCGACCACTACGGCCCAAAGGCCGAGGGTGCGATCGCCAAGCGTCAGAACGGCGTGCTGATCTCCAACGACACCGGCCCGTCGCCCGCGTATGCCCAGTACGCGATGCAGGAGCGCGGGCGGTTGTTCGTGGAGCCGTTGGAAGAAATTTACGAAGGCCAGATCGTCGGCATTCATTCCAAGGACAATGACCTCACCGTCAACGCGATCCGCAGCAAGCAGCTCACCAACTTCCGCGCATCCGGCAAGGACGACGCCCTGGTGCTCACGCCACCGGTGAAGTTCTCGCTCGAACAGGCGCTGGAGTTCATTGAGGAGGACGAACTGGTGGAGATCACCCCGGTGCAGATCCGCCTGCGCAAGAAGCTGCGTACCGAGAACGACCGCAAGCGCGCGATGCGCGCCGCCTGATCGCGCACAGGGCAGAAAAAGCCAAGGGCGCCGCGGGGCGCCCTTGGCTTTTCTGCCGTACCCCGCGATGAAAGAGGATCGTCATCAGGCCGTTCGAACGCTGTCCGTTTCAGCCGCTGGCGCGTTTCGCCGCGGCCGCGCGTCGCTCTACTTCAGCCCATACGCGCATCACGTTTCCGCCCAGCAGCTTGCGCAGTTCGGCATCGCTATAGCCGCGCCGCATCAGCTCCGCGACCAGGTTCGGATAATCCGCGACGCTCTTGAGCCCGATCGGCAAACTTGGGCCGACCCCATCGAAATCCGACCCGATCCCCACATGGTCGATTCCGACCAGCTTGACGATGTGATCGTAATGGTCGGCAACCTCGGCGATGGTCGCAAACGGAAACGGGTGTTCGACGGTGTACTTTTCGGTGAACGCGCTAATCGCCTCGCTATCGTCGGCCAGACCGTTGGCCATCTGGTAGACATCGCGCGCGGCGTGCTCGGCCAGCGTCCAGGCGTTCGCTCTGGCCGAGATGAAGCTTGACCCGAAGTTGATCTGCACCACTCCACCGCCGGACGCGATGGCGCGGATCAGCTCGTCACCCAGATTGCGCTCCCAATCGGGAGTGAAACGACGCGCGGAGGAGTGCGATGCGATCACGGGCGACGTACTCGCCTCCAGCACGTCGCGTATCGCGGCGTCGGAAAGATGCGAGACGTCCACCATCATCCCCAACCGGTTCATCTCCCGCACCACTTCGACGCCGAAGGGGCTGAGTCCATCCCATGGACGCTTTTCGTCATAGGACGAATCCGAAATGTGGTTCGACTCGCCATGCGCGAGCGTCACGTAGCGCACGCCCCGCGCATGGAAGCGACGCAGGTTTTCGAGCTTTCCCTCGATCGGCGAGCCGTTTTCCATCCCGAGCGCCAGCAACACGCGGCCGGGCGCAGCCAAGCGTCGCACGTCCGCGGTGGAACGCACCAGCGCAAAGGCTTTCGGCGCACGCGCCGACAGCGCTTCGACGCTGTCGATCAACTGGTGAGCAAGCTGCGCACCACCTCCGGAGGCCTCAAGTGCGGCGGGCGTGTAGATCGACATGAAGGCCACGTCGAGCCCGCCCGCCACAGCGCGAGGGTGATCGAAATCGCCGTCGGCCGTCGCCGACGTCACGTCGGCCCAGTTCTCCCCCAATCGATACGGCACATCGATATGGGTGTCGACCAGCAGCGCATCCTGCGCGAGACGCTGCGCGCGCAGCAGCAAAGCCTCGTCCGTCGGCGCTGCGGCCAAGGTCGCACTTGCCGACACCACCGCAAAGATCGTTGCCGCGATACGCATGCTCTGTTTCCTCCGGTTGCAAAGCGCACAGCCTAGCCGGTCGGCGCGCAATGCGCACCGCAGGATTCGCGGCTGCCGAGACCGCGTGCCGGCGCTAGAATTGCCGAGTCGATGACCCGAAGGACGAGCCATGATCGCGAACACCGAACGGACCTGGTGGCAGCGCAACACCAAGTGGATCGTGCTGGGTGCGATCCTGACCGGCCTGCTGTTTCTCGCCGCCCTGGTTCTGGGAGTCTTCTTCGTCGTGGTCGCCGCGACGCGTTCGAGCGAGGTCTACCAGACTTCCGTCGCGCGAGCGCAAGCCAATCCCGAGGTTATTGCGCGGCTCGGCGAACCTGTGGAGCCCGGTCTGCTCGTCAGCGGCAACATCCGGGTCGAGAATCGCGAGGGCGAAGCGGAAATCAGCATTCCGCTCAGCGGCCCGCAAGGCGAAGCGACACTGACTGTGGTGGCGCACAAGCGCGCCGGCGTGTGGCGTTACGAAATCATGCAGGTGGAGTCCACAGGTGCGGCGCCGATCGATTTGGCGCTGCCCGAAGAACGCGACAGCGCTTCGGAGGAAACGAAATGAACGCATCGCCCAGCGTCGCCGGATTCGGTCAGATAGCGATCAACTGCCAGGACGTGGCACGGGCGACGATCTTCTATCGCGACGTGCTCGGCCTGCCGCTGCTGTTCCAGGCCGGCGGCATGGCGTTCTTCGACTGCGGAGGGGTGCGCGTGATGTTATCGCGGCCGAGTTCGCCCGAGTTCGACCACCCTACGTCGCCGCTCTACTTCCGTGTCACCGGCATCGAAGCCAAGGCGCAGGCGATGGAGGCCGCCGGTGCCGTCATCCGCCGCCCGCCGCAACTCACTCATCGCGATGCGCGCCATGAACTGTGGATCGGTTGGTTCGAGGACGGCGAAGGGAATCTGCTGGCGCTGATGGAGGAGCTCGCGCTCAGCGCCTGAGCTCTCTCAACGTGAATCATTGCATTGTGATTCAACGTACCCTATCTCCGCTGAGAACAGCGTGATCAGGTTGGCGTGTACTAACAAGGCCAACGCGCCCAAGGTGCCAAGCCACGCTAGCAGACACCATTCCACCCGCGGCGCGAGTGGTCCGCGCAGCAGCAGCACGAGCGCGAAAACGGGAATCGTGTAGCGGTGTTCGATCATTTCGGCGGGAGCAAGCACCAACCGATCAGCGCGATCAGCAACATCCAGGGCCGTAGCCCCGCATAACTTTCCGCGCCCGACCAAGCCCCCAGCGCTGCCAATACGAGATGCAGTCACAGCGGTGTGGTGATGCCGAAATCGTGCGGTTACTCGCCGCGTATCCAACTCAGAAGCTGCCCGCCGTGCGCGCCCTCGTCGACAATGCCCGTGAGCGGCGGGATGGAACTCATACCCCCGAAGAGAACGATGGCCGGCACGGCCCCCGCCGTGCGACCAGAGATTTTCGGCGCGAGGAAACTGTCATCGCGCGGCGATGCGATGCGCGTCAACGTCATGGCGGCATCGTCAGCGCGCGTCGCGCCTCTGCGGATACTTCTGCCGGTACTTGTCGTATAGCCGCGTCTGGCGATTGGCGAGATCGATCTCGCGGCCGCCGATCCAGGCGCGTTCGACGGTGGTGCGTGCGTCCATCGGATCGCCGTTGGTCAGGAACATGGTCGCGTCCTTGCCGACCTCGATCGAGCCCACACGATCCGACACACCGAGTATCTGCGCCGGATACAGCGTGATCGCCTTCAAGGCTTCTGCCTTGCTCAAGCCGTAGGCCACTGCGCTCGCGGCCTGGTAGGGAAGATTGCGCAGGTTGCTGGTGTCGAAGCCATCCCCGGGTGTGGCAATCGCGAAACGCACGCCGGCCGCGGCCAGTTTCGCGGCGTTGGAATAGATCGCATCGACCGCATCGGATCGGCGCAAGGGCAGCACGTGCGTGCCACCGACGATGACCGCGACGTCCTGCGCGCGTAGGCGATCGCTGACGCGCCATGCTTCCTGCCCGCCCATGATGATGGGCTTCAGGCCGTACTTGCCCGCGAAATCCAGGGCATCGTCGATGCTCTGCGTATCGTCGGCGTGGAAGAACACGGGTCGCTTGCCATCGAGAAATGGCTGCATCGCCGCCAGGCGCAGATCCGGCGCACCGGTGCGCGTTGCGCCTTGCGCAGCGTAGGCCTTGGCCTCGACGAACGCACGTTCCAGCGCGAGCTTTCTCTCGGCCGCGGCCTTGCGCATCGCCGTCGTCACTTCGTCGGGAAATCCGGCCGGAATGAACTGGCTCGGCCAACTCACATGCAACCCGACAGGTGCCGCCAGTGTCATTTCTTCCCAAGTCCAGCCTTCCAGTTGCAACAACGCCGAGGTGCCCGCGATCACGCTGACACCACCAGCTTGCGGCACCGTGAGCGCCAGCAGCACGCCGTTGCTGCGCGTCACCGGGATCACTTCGCTGTCCGGGTTTACCGCCACTTCGGCGCGCACATTGGCGGCATTCAAGCCCACTTCGTTGACATCGACCGTGGCGCGCACCGCACCGATCTCGACCAGACCGAGCACGCTGTTGGCAGCGATCAAGCCGGGATACAGATGTTTGCCGCTTGCATCGATGATCTGCGCACCGTCGGTGTCGACTTCGCTGCCGCCGACCGCAACCAGTTTGCCGTGTTCAAAACGCACGCGCCCCTCGGCAATCTCGTCGCCAGAGATCGTGTGCACGGTGACACCGCGGATGACGATAGGTTGCGATTGCGCCGCGGCGGGCACGTTGTCGTGCGCGAATGCAGGCAAGCCCAACGCGACCAATCCGAGCGCAATGAAGGAATGACGAATCGACATAGTGGATTCCTCAGTGCGCATGGTCGTGCAGGCTGCAGCTCATCAGGTCCGCCCCGTTGTGATACAGGCCGCGCTCGGTCGCGTGCTGGATCAACCAGTCGGCGTTCTCCGTCAACTCGCGCACCAGTGCCGGATCGGGGATTTTTTTCTCCTCGGCTTCGGCTTTCTCGTCGTCGTCATCTTTCTCGTCGTCCTTCTTCCCATCGACCAGCAACGACAGAGTCTCACTGCGCTCCTTCAGAGCCTTCTGGATCAGGCGTTCGCGCTCGTTCGCGATCTGCATCTGTGCCACACGATCCTCGGCGCGGTCGAAATACTTGCGGCCATCGATCCAGGTCTGCTCGGCGCGCGCGTAGTTGGACAGCGGATGCTCGGACCACAGCACGAAATCCGCATCGAGGCCCGGCTTGATGGCACCTACGCGATCGGCGATGCGCAGTTGCCGCGCGGGATTCAGCGTCACCAGCTTCAGCGCTTCCTGTTCGTCGAGGCCGCCGTAGCGCATCGCCTTCGCGGCTTCCATATTGAGTCGGCGTGCCATCTCATTGCTGTCGGAGTTGAACGACGTCAGCACGCCGGCTCGCGTCATCAACGCGCCGTTCTGCGGGATGCCGTCGATCACTTCCATTTTGTAACCCCACCAGTCCGCGAACGTCGACCCACCGGCACCAAGTCCGGCAATTACGTCGGCAACCTTATAGCCTTCGAGCACATGCTGGAAGGTTGCGACCGGCAGACCGTAGTCCTTCGCGAGGCGCGCGAACATCAGGATCTCGTCCTGGCGATAGGAATGGACGTGGATCACGCGCTCGCCGGCGAGGATCTCGGCCAGCGCCTCCAGGCGAAGATCGCGGCGCGAGTACTTGCCATCCTTTCCGGACCGTTTCGCGGCATAATCGCGCGCGGCGTTGAAGTGGTCGCGCATGATCTGCTCCACGCCCATGCGGGTCTGCGGATAGCGCGTCACGAAGGCATCGCCCCACCCGGCCTGCTTGACGTTTTCGCCCAGCGCGAACTTTATGCTCGGTTTCGCCCCCGCGAACAGCAGGCCGTCGGCATCCGCGCCCCAGCGCAGCTTGATCACGGCGCTCTGGCCGCCCATCGGGTTCGCCGAACCATGCAACAGGTTGGCCGTGGTGACGCCACCGGCGAGCTGGCGGTAGAGGTCGATATCGGTCGGGTCAAGCGTGTCGGAGATACGCACTTCAGTCGTGACGGCATGCGAAGGTTCGTTGACGTTGCGCGCGACTGCGGTGTGCGAATGCGCGTCGATGATGCCAGGGGTCAGATGCATGCCGGCGCCATCGATGACGATTGCATCGCGCGGCGCATCGAGGCTCATGCCGACCGCGATGATTTTTCCGTTCTTTACCAGCACCTCGGCCTTCGCGAGCACACCGTCGTCGGTATTCGTCCACACCGTGGCGCCGCGCACCAGCACCGCCGAGGGTTGCGCCGGCAGACCCGCACGGCCGTATTCGCCGGCCGGATAGCCGCGATTGGCCGGGATCGGATCGGATGCGGGTGTCTCGTCTTCCTTCGCGACTGCTTCCTTTGCGGTTCCGCTACGCACGCCACTGAAGCGGATACGACGGCCGTCGGCAAGATCGCGATAGCCTTCGAGCGACTCGGCACGTAGTACCGCGCTAAGCCGTACGCTGCCCTCGCCCGCCGCGAACAATGACGCCGGTGGCAGGGCGATCAGATGTTCGCCATCGAGCTTGATCTTGAACTTCGTGACACCGGCGTTGGCATCGAGCGTATCGCCTTCGCCGTCGATCGAGATCGACTTCGGGCCGCGGCCATCGGCCCAAGTGAGTGTCCATTCGCCCGCGGCATTCGCGCCCGCAATGGGCTTGTACTCGAAGCGTTCGCCTTCGACCCAGGTCTCGAATAGCGTCGCCTTGTCGTCACGAAAAAGCGTGGCATCGGCCACGACCAGATTGGCAAACTGCCCCGGAGCGATGCGGCCCAGACGTGCGGATTCGCCCAACAGTCCCGCCGGCGTCACAGTCAAGGCGCGCAGCGCCGCGTCTTCGCTCAAGCCCGCCTTCACAGCGCGTCGCAGTGCGGTCCAGAACTTCTTGTCGGGCTCCTTGAGACCGCGCGAAGTCAACGCGATGTCGATGCCGGCGGCAACGACGCGCGCCGGATTCGCCGGCGCCTGCTCCCAGTGCTGCAATTCGGCGAGCGTGGTGTTGAGCGCGGTGTCGGCGTTCTCGACCTGCGGCGCTTCGGGAAATGCAAGTGGCAGCACGAACGCGACACCGGCTCCCTTGGCTTGATCAAGCACGCGATACTCGAAGCCGCTGCCGACGAAGGTGGCATCGAGACCGAACTCGCGCACCAATTTCGATACACGTTGCACGTCGAGCTCGTCGTCGAGCTGGAAGAACGCGCGCTGCGCGCCGCGCGCGACCGGCGCAAGTGCTTGCAACGCGTCGTTGGCTTCGATGCGCTCCGACGCATTGCGTGCTTGCTGCCAGCGCGCGTCGTAAAGCGACTGTCGGATCAGCGCGATAGCGCCCATCAGGGAGCCCGGATATTCGCCGCTGAAACCGCCGGCGAGTTCAAAACCGAAATGCTGCGCACGATCGCGTGCCAGCAGCAGGTCCTTCTCCTGCGAACCGTCGCGCAGGCTGAGCAGCGCGCCCTGCCCCTTCACCACGCCGGCCTCTGGCGCGGCATACACGGCCGCGAATCCGAGTGCGCGCAGCGTCTTGGCTTCCTCGGGCTTGTAGTCGAGCCGATCCGCAACCGACCACTCCGGTCGCACGCGTCGGTTCCAGTGCCGTGCGCCGGGTTGATCGAGCGTGGTCTGCATCGGCGGCGTGCCCGGCGG
>JBKJTK010000140.1:0-4219 GCA_046590875.1 Chiayiivirga sp. | reverse complement strand
GGGCGAGGTGACGACACGCATGTCGACGTCACGCGCGGCGACGTCAGGCCGTAACCGAGGTTCGCAATCAGCTTGACCAGTTTCATCGCGGCTTACGGCCTGACGTCGCCTTGCGTGACGTCGACTTGCATGACGACGCCTCGCTCGGCGTCGACTTCACCGCCTCGACCACCTTGAATCCACCCTGCTGCGCGACGCTGCGCACCTGGCCGAAATTTGCGTCCAGCACGGTTTCGTAAGGCAAGTGCCGATTGGCGACCAGCCAGAAACGTCCACCCGGTTTCAGCGCGCTTGCCGCGGCGGCGTTGAAGGCGCGACCGATATCCGGCCGCTCGTGGCGGCCGAGGGCGTGGAACGGCGGATTGCTCACCAGGAAGTCGTACTGCACCGGCAGCCCGGCGGTCACGTCGTGCCAGTGGAATCCCAGCGTCGCCGGTGCTGCGATTGCAGCGAGATTCATCCGCGCCAAGGCGAGCGAGCGCGCATCGGCCTCGTACGCGTCGAATGCAGTGACGCGCGGAGCGCGCGCCAGCACTTCGCAGCCGAGGTAACCCCATCCCGCGCCAAGATCGGCGCCGTGGCCGGCAAGATCATCGGGCAGATGCGTGGCAAGCAACGCCGAAGCTGCATCGATGCGATCCCAGGCGAATACTCCGGGACGGCTGGTGAATCGCCCGCCGCGGACGTTGCCGTCGATAATCGCGCGCGGTGCATCCAGCGTTACCCACGCGGTTTGCAACGCGGGATCAATCGCGGCATCCAGCGGTTGGCTCCAGAACACCCGGCAATGATGCTTGGACAACACGCCCAGCGGCCCGACGAGCTGGGTCAGATCGGCCTCGCCGGTCTTCGCCCCTTCGTCGTTCGCCATGCTTGCCAGCACGATTCCGCCGGGCCGCAACCGGGCGATCGCGCGTGCAAACAACGCGCGCGATTCATCGCGTTGACGCGGCGGCAACAGCAGCACCACGGCGTAACGCATATCGTCCGAAGCATCCTCGTCGACGAGCGTCAGTCCCGAGCGTTGCAGCGCTTCGGCCGCGGGTTTGAAGCCTTGAGCGCAGACCAGACCCGGTCGCGATTGCCGATGCAGTGGCCAGCCGTCACGCGCGCGCAGGAACAGCGCACCGCCTTCGGATGGCCAAGCCATCTGCCCGATTTCGAAGGGCAGGAACAAGGCTTGCAGTGCCGCGTCGCCGTCAGTGCCCATGAGGTGGAGCCTTCGCAGAAATCATCCGGCGCGATGTAACCGACGAGGCATTAATCGTCGCGCGTGACGCGCAGCACTTCATCCACCGAGGTAATCCCCGCGATCACCTTGTTCCAGCCGTCGTCGAGGATGGACGCCGTTTTCGCGCGCGCATGGCGCAGCAGATCATGTTCGCCCGCGCCGTCGTGGATCAGGCGGCGCATCGCTTCGTCCACCAGCACCAGTTCGTAGACTCCGGTGCGCCCCTTGTAGCCGGCGTTGCGACCGCTGGCATCCGCGCTCGGGCGATAGAACGTCAGCGCCGGATCGAACGGCCGGCCGAACGCAGCGCATTCGGCCGCGCTCGGGGTGTAGCCCTCGCGTGTGGCCGGATCGAGCACGCGCACCAGACGCTGCGCCAGCACGCCCAACAGCGAAGACGAAAGCAGAAACGGCTCGATGCCCATATCGCGCAGGCGCGTCGCGGCACCGACCGCGCTGTTGGTGTGCAAGGTGGAGAGCACCAGATGCCCGGTGAGCGAGGCTTGGACGGCAATCTCGGCGGTCTCCAGATCGCGGATTTCGCCCACCATCACCACGTCCGGGTCCTGACGCAGGATCGCGCGCAGGCCGCGCGCGAACGTCATTTCCACTTTCGGATTCACTTGCGTCTGGCCGACGCCGTCGAGGAAGTACTCGATCGGGTCTTCTACGGTGAGGATGTTGCGGGTGGCATCATTCAGGCGCGTGAGGCCCGCGTACAGCGTCGTGGTCTTGCCGCTGCCGGTCGGGCCGGTCACCAGCACGATACCGTGCGGACGATGGATCAGCGCGTCGATCTGGTCGCGCATCGCGGCATCCATGCCGAGCTGCGAGAGATCCAGTCGGCCGGCCTGCTTGTCCAGCAATCGCAGCACGACCCGTTCGCCATGACCGGCAGGTATCGTGCTGACGCGCACGTCAACGGGACGACCCGCGATCCGCAGCCCGATGCGGCCGTCCTGCGGCAGGCGTTTTTCGGCGATGTCGAGTTTCGCCATCACCTTGATGCGGCTCACCACCGGCATCGCGACCGCTTTCTGTGGACTCAGCACCTCGCGCAGCACGCCGTCGACGCGGAAACGAACGACCAGTCGGTTCTCGAAGGGTTCGATGTGGATGTCCGACGCGTTCTCCTTCACCGCCTGGGTCAACAGTGCATTGATCAGGCGGATGATCGGTGCGTCGTCGTCGCTCTCCAGCAGGTCGGCGGGCTCGGGCAGGGCGTCGGCGAGTTGGTGCAGGTCGAGGTTGTCATCGAAATCCGCGACCATCGACTGCGCATCGTCGGTGCCGCCTTCGTACAGATCGCGCAGCAGACGGTCGAATGCGCTCGGTTCGAACACCTGCAAGCTCAGCGCCACGCCGCAGTGACGGCGGAGTTCCGCGATGATTTCGGGCTTAACGCCGGCGCGATGCGCAACGGTGGCCCCGTGCTCGTGCCACTCGACCACGGTGGCGCCGTTGCGGCGCGCGAAGCCGAAGCTGGGGCGCACGGGCCGGATCTCAGCCACGCGGCTCAATGACCGACTCGAAGCCATCACCATTCTGCGCCGGCAGCGGCGGCGGATTGCGCATCAAATCGCGCGCCTGCTCCAAGGCTGGCAACACCGGCTGCTGTTCGCGGAAACGCAGCTCCCTGTCGCTGCGCATTTTCAGTTGCTCGGCGCGGAGGAAGTTGTATTTCTCGTTCGACACCGAGGCTTCGGCGGCCGCATCGCGCAGGATCATCGGGCGCAGGAAGATCATCAGATTGCGTTTGCTCATGGTCGAACGGCGCGACTTGAACAGATTGCCGAGCAGCGGGATGCGGCTCAGACCAGGAACGCCCTGCACGTTCTGGATCGATTCCTCCGAGGTGAGGCCTCCCAATACGAGCATCCCGCCGTCGGGTACCAGCACGCTGGTCGTCAATTCGCGCTTGTTGGTGATCAGGTCCACGGCGCCCTGAACACTCGGCGCGAGCGAAGATACTTCTTGCTTCAGGTCCAGCCGGACGCTGTCGCCCTCGTTAATATGCGGCGTGACCGTGAGGATCAGCCCGACGTCTTTTCTTTCGACGGTTTGAAACGGATTGGTCGGCTGGTTGCTGCCGCCGTTGGTCGAGGTGTTGGTATAACTGCCGGTGAGGAACGGGACTTCCTGCACGACTTTGAAATTCGCCTCGGTGTGGTCGAGCGCCACCACAGAGGGATTCGACAGCACGTTGGCGCGACCGTCGCCGCGCAGTGCCTTCACCAGCGCGCCGATCTGGAACACGGTGATCGGCTCGCCGTCGGGGCCGGGAATAGTGACGCGTCCGCCGATGTATCCGAGATTCAGACCGCTGCTGCCGCCGATCGCGCCGAGCGGATTGGTCAGCGCGCCGACGATGCCGGCGGCGCCGTTGGAGCCGGGGAAATTGGTGCCGCCGATGACGCCAGTGTCGTTCGGGCCACCGTCGTAGCTCGTGCTCTGCCACTGGACGCCGAGTTCGTCGGCGAGGTCGTCGGAGACCTCTGCGATCACCGCTTCCACCAGCACCTGCGCGCGGCGCACATCCAGTTGCCGCACCACGGCCGCGAGTTCGCGGAACACCGCCGGGGAGGAGGTGACGATCAGCGCGTTGGTTTCCTCGTGCGACTGGATCGTGGCGACCTTGGCGCCGGGCGCAACGCCTTCCGCTGCCGGTACCGCACCGGTGAGCGTGCCAGCCACGCTGTCGAGAATCGGCACCAGGTCGGCGGCCTTGGCGTAGCGCAGATAGATCACCTGGGTGTTGTCACTGCCGTCGAGCGGCGTGTCGAGATGCGCGATCAGGCTGCGCAGGCGCAGGCGTTGCGTGCGGTCTCCGGACAGCAGGATGGAATTGGTGCGATCGTCGGCGATCAGCTTGAGACCGCCCGCCCCGGCCGCGGCGGCGCCGGTTTCGAGCGAAGTCAGGGTGGTGGCGACTTCCGCCGCACTCGCATGCTGCAGCGGAATCACTTCGACCTCGGCGTCGGACGCGGT
>JBKJTK010000277.1:0-20660 GCA_046590875.1 Chiayiivirga sp. | reverse complement strand
TCAATCCTGCAGATAGCGCATGTACTCGACGTCGCGGAAGAAGCACAGCTGCTGATCGTTGCCACGTTGAATCACGTGCTGCGCCACGCCCGGCAGTTCCAATCGCTTAGCTCTCGGCATACGCCCGCTCCCGGTTTCAACCGAAGCGTTCGTCGCACCCGTCACGCCGCCACCATCCGTCTCCGCCGCATCCACGACTCCCAATCAGCACGGCGTCGTGCCGAGACAGACGTAATTGAGATCCTCGGCGTTGGAAAAGTTGGAGCAGATGCCAGTGCCTGTTGCCCGGACCTGCGTTCCCGCCATCAACGCCGCCATGACTGCGGATTGAGTGGCTTTGAACCGAGGATTGCTTCCTCTCATCGTGAATCTCGACGTGGTATTGCACGGGGGCTTGTCAGTGACAACTTCAACGTTGATGAAGATTATTTCTTCGGTTCCCTGAGAGTAGGGAATGTACCCGAGGACTCTTCCTGTTCCCGTTCCCGCCACTGCTACGGACGAAGAAAGGGCCACTGTCAGCGACAGAATGACGGTTTTCATGAAAAAAGTACCTGTAGACTGCGAGAGGAAGAGAAACAGAGCAGAAACTTTTGATTTCCACGCAAAAGTGACCCACCCTCGGTTTGGTTTGCGTAGTGTAGCTTCTCTTCTTTGGCGAGCCAAAGCGGGAGGGGGATCCGGGGTCAGAGTACATTTCCGCAACTCGCTTCTTCGGTCGCCCTGGAGTGTCGAGTCCGGCGCGCTGCGAACACCCTACTCTGACCCCTGATTTCCGCCACTTTAGCGCTCCACCGGGACGTGATTGGAATCGAGCGAAAGCGGAGACTGCACATCGACAGGCGCGGCCTTCACAGCGGCCGGCGGAGTGTTTTCGATGGTGCCGATGTAGACCGGTGCGGGAGCGGGGAGCCGTAAATAGGAATATCGGCGCAGGAGATCGCTTCCGTCGTCGAGTAGAAGTCAGTCAGCCCTTGAACCCTTTTCCCTCTATTGGCCGTAGTTCCAGTCTTCCACGGCGTAGCCGTAGATGCCGCAAGTGCCGAGACCATAAACTGTCAATTGCGTCTCGGTCGCCTTGGCGCTCAGCGCCAACGACATGATTCCTTTTCCGGCGGCCGTATTGAGATTGAACGCAAGCGCGTTCCTGTAGGCGTCGATAACGCAAGTCGGAGGAGAGCCGCTGACCGGCCTATCGAAGATCACCATGCCAAAGCCGCTGGAGTCCATACGGACCTGGATGACCTTCCCGTAAATGCTGCCCGCCTTGGTCGTGCCAGACAGCGTCGGATCCTCCCCTACCGCCGGCCCGGCCGCCGCTACTGCGGTGCTCCACAGGATGAGTAGCGCACCGCACGCATGAATCATTCTACGTTTCATTGTTTCACTCATTTCGCCGAAATTGGAATGCAAAATCCGGGGTCAGAGTACATTTTCCGCAACTCGCTTCTTCGGTCGCCCCGGAGTGCCGAGTCCGGCGCGCTGCGATAACCGTTGTTCGATCGCGCGCTGGAAGCGGTCAGAGCCCAGCGCTCGCTGGCGTTGAACGTAGAGCCGGATCTCATCGAGGTCTCCCTGAGTCACCCCTTGGGCCACCCATTCGCGGTAGCGTGCGCGGCGCGCGTCATCGTCATCGGCCAGTTGCAGGTAAGCCGCGTGCCGCGACAGCAGTGGGTCATCGCAACCCTGGCCATTGCCGGCAAAGCTCGACCAGCGATACCCGCCCGCCTCGGCCACCAAGCCGGCGCGCACGGGATTCAATTCGATGTAGCGATAGCACGCCAACACATATCCTTCGTTGTCCACCAGACTCGATTTGTAACGTCCTTCCCACAAGGTGCCGGTGCGCGCGAGCGCATCGTTGAGGTAGCGCACGTAACGCCGTCCCAGCGTCTGCATCATCCGACCGATCGCGCCCGACTCGGGCGGCGTCAGCAACAGATGCACATGATTGGTCATCAGCACGTAGGCGTGCACGCGGCACCCGAACCGCAGCGCCGCTTCGCGCAAGTCTTGCAGGTAGCGCAGGTAGTCGACTTCGCGAAAGAAGCAGGGCTGTCGATCATTGCCCCGCTGGACCACATGCTGCGCCACGCCCGGCAGGTCCAATCGTCTCGTCCTCGGCATCGCACGCTCCGCGGTGATCACCCGAAGCGATCGTCCCACGTAGCGATGCATCGCCCGATCCGACTTCACCTCCTTCGCGACTCAGACTTCTCCTCCCTCACTCTCCGAATTTGTACTCTGACCCCTGTTTTCCCTCTTTCGCGTCGTCGTTCGGACCGATGTGCAGAGGCGAGGGAATGTTGTCCATCTTGGCGGCTGCCGCCGGAGGGGTATTCTCAATCGTGCCGATGTAGGTGGGCGCGGGAGCGGACCAGTAGGTCGGCAGATCGGCACAGGAGGTCGCCGCACCCGTGGTGTAGTAGAAATCGGCCCGTTTGCCCTCCTTCTTGAGCTGCATCAGCAAGCTTGTCCACATCGCACAAGTCTGGACGCTGACGCCCTCGCGTGCCGTGGAGAGGTTGCATATGACTGTGTAAGTGCCGCGACCAGAATGGACAATGTTGACCGAGCCGTCGTTGTACACGAGCACGGGGCCGATGCTCCCACGACATTCAAACACCCCGGCATTTGCCTGCAAAGGGAGCGCAAAGCCGGCCACCAGCACCGGAACGATAAGGAAACGCATCAGAGGCTTCATGGTCTTGTTGTCCAAATTCTTGTAAAAAGCTACTTCAAGGGGCCGACGCGATCGGAGAAAATAATCTGAGAATCGCTTTAGTGGCTCTGCGGTACCCCGATGTCCGCCGCTGAGAGTCGCAGTTCGATCGCTCGCTGGTAGCGATCGGGTCCCAGCGCACCTTGGCGTTGAGCTTAGAAGCGAAACGACTCCAGCTTGTCCGAGCTCGATGCTGCGCCTCACGGGGGAGTCTTCTATCGTTTCCCTCTCGGCTTCGCCGATCCAATAAACCTCACCCCTTCACCCATCGTCATGTTGAATCACGTGCTGCGCCGCGCCGGGCAGATCCAATCGCTTCGCTCTCGGCATGCGCCCGCTTCCGGTTTCACCCGAAGCGATCGTCGCACCCCGACGCGCCGCCACCCATCCGACGTTCGCCGCACCCACGCCTCAGACTTCTCCTCCCTCACCCTCCGAATTTGTACTCTGACCCCTGTTTTCGGACCCCTGTTTTCCTGACCCCTGTTTTCCCTGTTTTTTCGCCGCTTCTTCGCTCATCCTCAACAGGAGCTTTTCGAAAGCTTCGCGCGAACGTTCATCGTCCTCGCTCAAATCGTCAAGGAAGTACGGTCGGAAAAACTCCTCGGGCCATAGGAGCAATGTTCCATCTGGGCGAGTCTGAGCATTCCAATCTTCGGAGCATCGCCCGCTGACTACATCAAAAAGTCCGATTGGAATGCTACGGCCTTGAGTCCAATCGTTGGCCACGTAAACAAAAACTCCAGCGCCATTGCGCGAGCCCTGCGGCTTGACGCTTAATCCAAGAACAACGTACTCACTTCCCGGCGTAATCGCATGTTCAACGGAGGCGCCTGGCGGCAAGCCCATCTGCAGACGTTGTTCGCTGTTCAAGAATTTGCTTAAACATCTCACCTTCATCATTTTTTCTCATCAATGAGCTTGGTCTTCAATTCAACGACTTGGCCTGTGGACTTGTTTTCGTACCCATGCGTTTCAATTTTCGTTCCATCCGGAGCCACGTGATTGCCGCCCGAAACCTTGCTCCAATCGCCTGCATCGCCACCGTGCTGAGCAGCGAGTCTCGGAGAATCTCGAAGCGCTACATCTGTGCCAGCACCGGCAATTGCCTCTCCCTGTCCCGCTAGGATCTTTGTGGTCTGCGCCTCGCTCGCCAGCGCCTTGTTTAGACTTACCGCATCAGCGATGTTGTCGGCGCCCTTGATTACCTTCGCTGCGGCGTCGCCAAGCGGGCCGCCCAAGCCCACCACTGCTGCAGCAACATTGGCCAGTGACGGATCGTTGTAGGCGTCAACAAAGCCTTTGACGTCGCCGACGCCAGGCGTGAAGTCAGCTGTGAGATTAACGGCGCGTTCCCCGCGCTGGGTGGCTCCTGCCCAGTCGCTCATCACGACATTGAGCATGTGGGTGGATTCGCGCCCATCCGGATCTACCAACGTGTACGGGTTGTTGTTGGCATACCAATACCGATTAAAACTCCCCGCGCCAGACGCCACGGGATCTGGGCTCAAAAACCTCCCCGCCACCGGATCGTAATACCGCTGCTGCATATAACTCAGCCCAGTCGACTTATCCGTCGCATGACCGGTAAACCCCGGCCCATCACGCAGCACGCCCGCGCCGTCATACGGACTGCCGAAAGGCATCAACAACACCTTCGGCGACGCCAGCCCTGCCGATTGATTGCTCTCGGCACTTGGCGTCCCGCGATGGTCGCTATGCTGATAGGTGGCGACCGCCGTATCCGGATTGCGCTCCGCGACAAGCGTCTTCCCCAGGTACACGTACTCCACCCGTTCTGCTGTGTGCTGAGCGTCGCCGCTGTCCTCGACGTACAGCATCTGCCCGGATTTGCTGTAGACCTGATAGCGCTTCGAGCCGGTACCACAGCGATCGCTCAGCACACGATGGCCGTGCGCGTCGTAGCGATAACATTCCGTGCCCGTCGCCTGAATCAAGCGTGCCGCATCGTCGAACACGAAACGCTGCTCGCGCCCCGGAAGCGTCGTGTAATCACCCTTGAGACTCATCTCACCACGCCCGTTCCAACCGTAGATGAGTTGGGTGGAATTGGCAGTAGGCGCAGTCGGGGCAGTTGCGATCCGTTCCAGACGCTGCTTGGCGTCGTAGTGATAGCGGCGGTCGATGCCTTTGATCACCGTTTGTCGCAGGTTGTCGAGCGGATCGTAGGCGTAGGTTTCGTTGCCCTTGGTCGAGAGCGCGACGCTGGTAAGTCGGTCTAGTCCGTCATAGCCCAGAAGCTGCCGCGTCTCCGCCGCCCCGGTCGTGCCGTCTACGAGGCTTTCCAAGTTTGCGTTCTCGTCGTAGGTCAGCGAGTGATCGAACAAGGTGGGAGCGCCACTCTTGGTATCGCGAATCGTCAAAGGCAACTGCCGGGCGTTGAGCTGCACGTCGCGCTGAATACCGTTGCCGTAGTTGAAGCCCGATAGCGCTCCGTTGGGGTAGTAAGCGGCTCCAGTCGCGACGCTGCCTGCCTGTTGCGGCTCGCCGTAGGCGTTGGGATTGAAGGCGACACTTTGGCCGCTGGGGTACACGAGGCTAGTGACGTCGCCACGGGCGTTGTAACTCCAGTCCAACGCGAAAACTTTGCTATCCACCGCCAGTGACTCGGATTCGAGCAAACGGCGTTTGTTGTACGTGTAGGTCCACTCCGACAGCTTGGGGCTCCAACTCACCGTCGATATCGCAGGGGGTGTCGCCGCCGGAACCGTCGCCGTGCCCGTGGTAGCGGTGCGCACGGCGCCATCGGCAAAGTAGGTATAGCCGACGTCGGCCGTGCTGCCCGGATGGTCGATCGCGAGCAAGCGGTTTCGCGCGTCGTAGACCAACGCAGAGCGCTTGCTGGCAGGGGCGGCTTGGCACAGCGTCTGGCTGGTCAACGTGTTCTGGCCTGTTGCGCGCCATGACAGATTGTTTGCCGCGTCGTATCCCATCACAGTGATGCCGGCATCGGGCTCGATCGTCTTGCATAGCCGCTGCTGCGCGTCGTAGACGTAGCGCCGCGGGATGGAGAGACTTTCGCTCGTGTTCTCCGGCGTCGTGTAGGTGCCGCTGCGGGTCATCGTTACAGGCTTGCCGAAGATATCGCGGATGAACGCAGTCGTGACCCCTGCAGGCGCGCTGATCGTCATCGGCTGATCGTAGGTGGGCTCGTCGAAAGCCCGATATGTTGTTGTCGTCGTCTGACCCCGCGGGTTGATGACCTCAATGCTGAACGGCGCGAGGTAGTTGGTCATCGTTTGCAACGGGCCGAGCTCCGAATGGGCCACCTGGGTGCGGACTTGCCCGAGCGCGTTGTACGTCGTTGTCACACCCTCGGTGAGCTGCGCGTAGTCATTGCCGGGCACCAATGCTTTTGGATAAGACAGGAAGGTCTGACGGCCAGCATGATCGAATTGGCGTCGAACGAAGCGATCCCTAGTGCTGCTATCCGTGTCGCGGCTGCGTTCCAGCACGGGCCGCCAGAGCGTGTCGTAGTAAGTCTCTCTGACGCGCGTGCCGGTTGTTTCGGTGCGCTTCCAATGGTTGGCCTCGATACCGAACTGTGCGGTGGCGCTAGGGACTCGGGCATAGGTGATAGACGTGGGCGACCAAGTCACGTTGGCTACGGTATCGTGCCCCACCGGAGTCACGTTGTTGAGGTGGGTGACGCTGGTGACGCGCCCCATGCCGTCGTGATCGTATTTGGTCTGGTGGCCGAGTTCGTCAGTGCTGTGGGTGATCCAACCGAAATCGTTCACCGTCGCCGATTCGGTCGTTTGATCGGCGTACGTGATTGTCGTCGGCACGCCACGACTCCAGTTGCTGAGCGTCGTGATGCGCTGGTTGCCATCCTCGACCGTCGCCACCGTGCCGTTGGTGTTGTACGTCATGGTCTGCTGCAATTGACCGAACGCCGAAAACGTCAGCATCTGGCCCGTGGTCTGATCGTAGCTAGCCCTTGCCGTCTCAGTAGCCCCTGCCGTCGCGGTTTCCCTTACCGTCATGAATAGGGGTAGCCCTAGTATCCAATTGCTCGGCTGATCCTCATATCCATAGGTTTCCTGCTTGCCATGGCTCGCTGCGCCCAAGTTACTGGATTTGGTGACGCGGGTCGGACGCGCATACCCATCCAGGCACCGCGAGAAGCCCAGGCTGACACAGGGGTCCACCGCCCAAGTGAATTTGTCTATCGCCGTGCCGCCGTATTTGCGGCTCGTGATGGTCTTGATTTTCGGGCGGTGATACTGGGATTCGAATCCGTCGGAATTTTCGCGCCGACTCTGACCGTAGCGAGCCGGATACGCATAGGCGCTGGAATTGAGGTTGTAGCAAGGGTTCAAGGGGTAGATTGAAGCCGTGCCCGGCGTTGTCTGCCCGTCGTAGGTTCGGCTGAGATCGTAACAATGGCTGACGGTCTCCAGAAGAATATTGTTATTCAAGAGAACGTCGCTGCGTTCTACCCGAATCAGCTTGCCTTCGTTGTACTGCCAACTGGTCCCAAAGATGTAACGGTCGAAACTCCCATCAGGGGCGATTACCGTCGTTTGGCTCTGTCCGGCTTCGTCGTCGGAAATGTATATCGGCCTGTAACACTCTGGCCAGTTGCATAGAAGGGTTTGTTCCGTTCCTGGGAAAGTGTGGCTCGAAGCGTTAGGGATGTAGCTGTACCGCCACGTCTGAGGTGACAGGCCTGGACCGGAAATCGATTTCTCGGTGATGCTCCAGGCATTGTAGGAGATGGGGAAAAGACTGACGTCGTCGTTCGGATCGTTTCCGGTTCCGGGCGTCGCGCCTGTGGGCGTGGTCGTGTAACGGGCACAGCTAAGCGTGACGTGGCTTCGACCGTGCTCTTCCAAACTCAGCTTGAACGTACCGCTGGCGCCAGAGGGATGGACGAGGGTACCGACCAGTTCCACAGGCCCGTCATTGACAGTCAAGAACCCGTTCTGCGGCGTCGGAGCTGAGTTGCAACTACTACCAGCTTCCCCCGATGTGTCGTAGATGATGGGAGAGTAGGACAGGCTCGCGAACTGGATATCCCACTGCGTAAGGTCAGGCAGGGTGACGTATCTGAGAATGTTCCGGCGATAATCCTGGTTGTGGTGGTCGTCCAAGTCATAGGAATACGACCAGGTCTTGGTCTTGGGCGTCGTGGTGCTACCGGCCTTCACCGCTGAGATCCGCAGCGGGAATCTGGCGTCGGTGTATTCGATATCGATTTGCCGGCCATCGTTGGCCACAATCTGAGTCAATCGCGCTGGCTCGTTCCACGCATTCGGTACATTCGAGCCATTGGTGTAGGTGTAGCTCACCCAATTGCCGAAGCGGTCGGTCACGCGCGTCGCATAAAGCGAGTTCTCGCGTACTACAAGCGGCCCCTGGGGATCCTGTGCACCCGCAGGGTCCTTGCCAGGCACGTACAGCCCGGTGTCCGGGCGTTGCGCCATCCAATCGAAGGTGTATTGAGTCCCATCGGGCGTAACGGCTACGAACCCTTCGCCCGGACCATTCCGGATCGAGGAAATGCACCGCAAATGGGTTTGACCATCCGTCGTCGTCCATCGGTAGGGCTGTCCCTCGACGGGCGCGGGTTTGCTGATTCCGGGAGCAGATACCAGCAGTTCGCCGCCGCCCCCGGGCAAGTCCAACTGAACTCCCTGCCAAAAGCTGGACAAGCTGAAGTGGGCCGCATTGTAGGCCGGCACCTTTGGCAGATCGATGGTGTTGCTACACCGCTCGGTGGAATCACCTGCCAACCAGTCGGTGGCAAATCGGCCACTAAGCCGAGGCACTTGCACGGTCCAATCGGCTAGTGGGTCATTGAACAGTTCTTCTCGACTATTGCGCACACTGTATGAGCGGGTGAAACGCACCGGAAGGGCGTTGTTGCCAGGCAGATCGACATCGGTAACGGTGAACGAGAGTCCGCCATTCTGCAGATTGACGCTTTCGCCAAACAGGTCAGAGCCCAGAGCTACGACTGATTGCTTTGATGCAATGCGCTTCTCGTAAGAGTCCCACTCATAGGCCTGCTGCGCATGAACTGCCCCTAGCCCGAGCGTTCCCGCCAGTCCCATCACAACGCGCATTCGAATCGACGCCATTCCCATATCGCCTTTCAAAAAGTCTAGTTTTAGTGCAAAGAATTGAGGAGGAGCCTTCAATCGAGGACGTCTATCTCGATCGTGTTCGACGTGGCTTGGCTTCCCTCGACCGCTCCGCTCGATACCGATCGGTTACCGATTGAAGGCGTCGGGCTGCGATAGTTCACAAGCACGTGGTAGCGACCAGGCTTTGGAAACAAGTCTGAGACTCGGTCGCGGCGATGCAAACCCAAGCCATGTCCCGGTGCCAACTTCACGTGCTGAGCACCATCGCGCGCCTCTTCCAAGCTCAAAATTCCAAGGGAGGCGCGTGCGGGTTGGTTCGCTCCTTGCTGGTCAACGATCACCAACTCCAAACCACCTGCCTCAGCAAACCCAGGCTCACCACGCAGCACGACAACGCGGTGGCTGTCCGTATTGCGCAGGATCACATTCAGAGTCAGCAAGCTGCGGCCATGTACGCGGACCGAGTTGCTGTGCAGCTCAACTTTCAACGGCGAATTCGGCTGCGCCTGAATTGCGCTCGAGAATGCGAGTGCGATGATGAGCAGCGGCTTCCACCCGATAAGGGTCTTGAAGGATTTTTGAAGGGTCATGGAACGCGTGCCTTCCTCGAAAAAGTTCGTAGCTGGGTGTGCAAGACTCATCGCCCCGCCCCTGCCGGCTGCGGCTCGATGGACAGTGAGACCGGCGCGAGGCTTGCGGGCAAACCCAGCATCTCGACCAAGGTCTGCATCAGTCCGGACTTCGCTCCCGGGATCGGACACGCCTGCATCGCCAGATCGTCGATCACCGTCACACTGACCTCCGAAGAATCGGAGAACTGCGTCGGGGCGCTCGCCTTGTAGGCGCGGGCCTTGAGTCGGTGCGTGCCGCTGGGAATCTCGTTCCACGCCAGGGCGTACGGGGCTTGTGCCGCTTCGCCCAAGGTGGTGGTGACGTTGGACGCATTGATGGCGAGGAACTCCACGCGAGCCACTACGCTCGGATTCGGCACCTGAGCCTCGATCAGGATCGCCTGATCCGTCGGATATTGACTGCCGGCAAGAGGCTTCTTGATCGTGGCGGGCGAGCCTTCCAGCCTCACCGTGCCGGAAGGCCACTCGAGACTGACCGCATTCCCAGGTGTCGGATTGATTACCTTCAGGTCGAGCCCCGAAGCCACAAGCGTTGACCACGTGGTCTGGTCTAGCGTGCATTCAACCGTCGAAGTGGTGACTGACGTGGTTGTGCAGGAACCGAAGTAGCTACCGTTGCTCTGCACAGCCTTGACAAGCACGCCCGGGAAAAACATTGATCCCGTCAGCCTCACTTTGCGGGCGATTTGGTCGATTACGGCGCCAGATTGGAGCGTCGGTGTCGGCGAGATCAGAGTGAATGTCAACGGGCTCGAAGTATTGCTCGCTTGACGGTTGTCAGTTGCCTTGGCAGCAATTGTGTAAGCACGTGCCTCAGTGCCGTTCCACTGGCAGGTAGCGCTCACCGTCGGGCCTGCGACGATCGGCGCGCAAGGTGACAACACTTGAGCACCCGACGAGAACTCCACGGCAACGACCGAGCCGTCGCTATCGGCGGTGTCAGAAGCCTGCGTCGTGAATGTCAGTCGTTCGCCTACGATGTAGTTGCCGTTGTATTCCAGTTTGGGCGGAGCCGGGCTTAGGGTTGGGGTCCCCGCGGTGGGCAGGTAGTTGATGAGTCGCAGCCCACTTCGCGTGAGCATCACAGGCGTGCCACCAGTTGCTGGAACCGCATAGGCGAACATCGCTTGACCGCTGTGGTTGCGGTACATCTCATCCGTGATCGGCACATTGAAGCCGAACGCACTTCCACCAGACTGACATTTGCTCGAAACCTCGGCGACCAAAGTATCGGCCACGTTGGCATTTGCGAGGTATGTTCCAAGCCGAACCGCACCCGTGCCTAGGTTGAATTCAATGTGGACCTGGAGCGGGGTCGGATAGGCGGAAGAACAGGCCCATCCATAAATGCTTCGATTGCTGCCGGAGCCCGATACGCCCAACAGTCCACCTTCGACTTTTGACTTGACGAAAGTGACACTGGCGGAGAGTGATTCTGTGATTTTTCCATCGGTGTCTGTCACTCGCACCGCGAGCAGCCGCGGCCCCTCGGTCGTGTCGGGAAACGAATGGACCAGTTGAAAACCCTGAGCGGCCGTTGTCGTGCCAATCGCAACTCCGTTAAGCATGAATTGAACGGACGCGATCTCGCTCCCGCTGATGTACTGGATGTCGGCGCCGAGAGTCACATTCTTCGACGTCGGTAGCCAAGGCAGGGCCGTTCCGACAGGCGGCGTGATCTGCAAATTGACATCGGGCGCCATCTTCAGCGCACCGATGACATCCAGATCGGGACTAAAAAGAAGCTGGTAACGCCGCGCGCCGGAAACGCCGGCTTTCGCCGCTGCCAGCGCCTCGGCCTTTTTCGTGACAGGCGCTGGTTCGCCGGCGCTCACGTCGCAAGACGCCGAGAACAACGATAGACAAGACGCCACCAGCGCGCCGACGAGAAGTCGCTTCATGAAATCCCCAACAAGATTGCGGTGCGAGCCTCAGAGAAAACTGTTTGTCCTACCAACGATTCAACGGTACCGCGTTTCTATGCAGCTCCTAGCTGCTGAGTTGGAGCAAACCGCACAGCCAGCGCAATCGTGGCATTTGCCGCAAAAACGCTCGCGAGCGCCAGCATTACGCCGGCTGATAAACGAATCATTGAGTCCCCACAATTTGTGGCTTGAGTTATCGGGACGGACCGGAGCTCGACCCGGACACAGCGAGCGCGCTACTGAGCGGTCGCGCCGTGCGGCGAAAGGACATATGCCACTGTGTTGTACCCGTCGGGATAAAAAAGGGGAGTCGAAAACGTCTGATAGACCATCTTCAGGACTTGAAAATGACCGCGTTCGCCACCCAGCAATAGTTGGCGGCCGCATCGTATGAAACGCTTAGCTTCATCCCGGTTGAGAGCGCCGTCAGCGCAAGAGACGTGATGGCCTTCACTCCCTCTGCCGTTAGGCCAAGTTGGCCCGGATAGACGTAGACGGCGTTGGGAGCATTACCGTGGGCAGGGGTGCAGGGCTGAGCCAACGAGGAATCGAACGAGATAATGATTCCGCCCTGCTCCACCACTTGCACTGCTGAGACGTTCTTCCTCTCCGACCATAGAACAGCCGCGTGCGCCGAACCGGCGTTCGCAAGCCCTACGATGACGGACAACAGGAAAAGGATCTTCTTCATTCAATTGATTTCCAACCTATGGATCTTGGGTGCTTAGGTGAAGCAACGAGCTATTCGCGCTCTGTTCTTCCATTTACGGGCTAACGTTAAAATACGAATCGCCGAACCAAACGCACAGCCCAACGCCAGCGCTTAGGCAGGCGCCCACCCACAAATGATTCGTGCGATCCCCGAACTCAGAAGTCTGGCTCCGACTTCGTGCCTAGTGTGGCAGTCGGAGCCAGAACGGGCGGCAGTGTAAGCGCACCGGTCCATGCGAAACAAGGTGAATAATTCCTAGACGAAGGTCGCGCCACACGACAGACGCGCGCTGCGCCAGTTAGCGTCCTCCGGCAAAGCCGGGGGCTTTAGATTGTGAGCCGCTGACAGCGACTGAACGAAGCAACCGCCGTTCAGTACCACGCTCCACGCACGCTTGCTCTTCACTCTCACGCGACTCGATGCATTCTCTCTTCCGTTCGTACTGATGCTTCGACAGGCTCAGGGTAGAGTTGCCTGCGGCAATCGACGCACGAACGGGCGCGGCAATCTGCGAGCCGCCCTTCGATACCTACCCATGAACCGACACAGGCGTTGCAAGTTTACGGAAGGCGCTTCGATACCTCAGCGCGAACGGTTCTCGGAAGTAGGTTCTTGGGCAAAAGCGGGCGCGCTGGCGCGCAGTATTTTCAGGGCGAACGGCTTCGTTGATTACCGCAGGAACTGTCAAACTTCTAGTGCCACCCCGACAGAGCCGGGGGTCTCCCCTCGTACTAGCAAGCGCCGTGCGTGGTGATCGGTTTGCAATCCGAAGATGCTCTCGAAACCTGGGCTATCAGCAAAAAAAAAGCGGGCCGAAGCCCGCTTTCTGGTAACACCTGAGGCGAAGCGCGTTACGCGGCGCCAGCGTCTTCCGTCACTGCCTTGATCGACAGGCGGATGCGGCCCTGCTTGTCGACTTCCAGCACCTTGACCTTGACCATGTCGCCTTCCTTGAGCTTGTCGGAAACTTTCTCGACGCGCTCGTTGGAGATCTGCGACACGTGCACCAGGCCGTCCTTGCCCGGGGCGATGGTGACGAACGCGCCGAAGTCCATCAGCTTGGCGACCTTGCCGTCGTAGATGCGGCCGGGTTCCACATCGGACGTGATCTGCTCGATGCGCGACTTCGCCGCCTGCGCGGCAATCGCGTTGACCGACGCGATGACGATGGTGCCGTCGTCCTGGATATCGATCTGGGTGCCGGTTTCCTTGGTGATCGCCTGGATCACCGAGCCACCCTTGCCGATCACTTCGCGGATCTTGTCCGGATGGATCTTCATGGTCAGCAGGCGCGGCGCGTATTCGCTCATCTCTGCGCGAGGCGTGCTCAACGCCTTCGCCATCTCTTCGAGGATGTGCAGACGGCCCTGCTTGGCCTGGGCCAGCGCGACCTTCATGATTTCCTCGGTGATGCCGTCGATCTTGATGTCCATCTGCAGCGCGGAGATGCCGCCCGCGGTGCCAGCCACCTTGAAGTCCATGTCGCCGAGGTGGTCTTCGTCGCCGAGGATGTCGGAGAGCACGGCAAAGTCGCTGCCTTCCTTGATCAGGCCCATCGCGATGCCCGCGACCGGTGCCTTGATCGGCACGCCCGCATCCATCAACGCCAGCGAGGAACCGCACACGGAGGCCATCGAGGAGGAACCGTTCGACTCGGTGATCTCCGACACCACGCGGATGGTGTACGGGAACGACTCCATCGACGGCATCACGGCCTGCACACCGCGGCGCGCGAGACGGCCGTGGCCGATTTCGCGGCGCTTCGGACCCATCATGCGACCGGCTTCACCGACCGAGAACGGGGGGAAGTTGTAGTGGAACAGGAAGTGATCCTTCGACTCGCCTTCGACCGCGTCGATGATCTGGCCGTCGCGCGCGGTTCCCAGCGTCGTCACGACAATCGCCTGAGTTTCGCCACGGGTAAACATCGCCGAGCCGTGAGTGCGGGGCAGCACGCCGGTCTTGACCGTGATCGGGCGCACGGTGACCAGATCGCGGCCGTCGATACGCGTCTTGCTGCTGAGCACCGAGCCGCGCATGGTGTTGTATTCCAGCTCGCCGAATTCCTTCGACAGCTCGGCCAGATTCCAGCCGTTGGATTCGGCGTCTGCCTTCAACGACTCCATCGTGGCCTTCTTCAGCGTGGAGATCGCGTCGCGACGC
Organism: Chiayiivirga sp.; assembly: GCA_046590875.1. Lineage (GTDB taxonomy): Bacteria > Pseudomonadota > Gammaproteobacteria > Xanthomonadales > Xanthomonadaceae > JALCLA01. The sequence goes on along the minus strand of JBKJTK010000277.1, from coordinate 6,393 downwards.
TCCAGCTTGTCGCGGATCTGGAACGCATCGGCAAGCTTGTTGCCGAGTGCCGCCTTCAGCGCGTTGATCGGGGCCTGCGCCTTCACCGGCGCTTCCCACTTCCACGACTTCTTGCCGGCTTCCGCGACGAGTTCGTTGATCGCGGTGATCACGGCCTGCAGCTGCTGGTGACCAAACATCACCGCGCCGAGCATCACGTCTTCCGACAGTTCGCGCGCTTCGGACTCGACCATCAGCACGGCACTCGCGGTACCGGCGACGACCAATTCGAGGTCGGAGGTCTTGAGCTCAGTGACCGTGGGATTCAGGATGTACTGGCCATTGGCGTAGCCAACCTTGGCGGCGCCGATCGGGCCGTTGAACGGAAGACCCGACAACGCCATCGCCGCAGAGGCGCCGATCAAAGCCGGGATGTCGCCCATCACTTCCGGATTCAGCGACATCACCTGCGCGATGACCTGAACCTCGTGACGGAACTCTTCCGGAAACAGCGGGCGGAGCGGACGATCGATCAGGCGCGACACCAGCGTCTCGCGCTCGGTCTGGCGGCCTTCGCGCTTGAAGAAGCCACCCGGGATGCGACCACCGGCGTAGAACTTCTCGAGGTAGTCGACGGTGAGCGGGAAGAAGTCCTGGCCTTCGCGCAGGTTCTTGTTGCCGACCACGGTGACCAGCACCACGGTATCGGCCATCTTCACCACCACGGCGCCGCCGGCCTGACGGGCGACCTCACCGGTTTCGAGCGTGACCTGGTGCTGCCCGTACTGGAACGTCTTGCTTACTTTCGCCACGATGTGAATTCCTTCGTTCGTTCTGAATGAGTCCGGAGCCGGCACCCTTGCCGATTCCGCTAGGCGAACGCGCGAACGCGAGCGCCAGCGCCGCTCTTGCGCATCCTGCGCCCGCGGCATTCGTGCATCCATGCACATCAAAAACGACCGCGGCGCATCTCTGCGCCGCGGGGTATTACTGATTAACGGCGCAGACCGAGACGTTCGATCAGGGTCTTGTAGCGCTCGTTGTCTTTCTTCTTGAGATAGCCGAGCAGGCTGCGTCGCTGGTTGACCATCATCAGCAGACCACGACGCGAGTGGTGATCCTGCTTGTGGGCCTTGAAGTGGTCGGCGAGCTGTTCGATGCGCGCGGAGAGCAACGCGACCTGAACCTCGGGCGAGCCGGTATCGGCCGGCGCGCGCTTGAAATCTTCGATGATCTTGACGGTGTCGATGGACATGGTGATTACCTCGGGTGATGCGAAGCCCGCAGAAGCGTCAGGGCACACCTGACAAACCGCTTGGCCCGCCGTAAGAAAAGTAGTGCGAGAAGTTGGTACAGAAAAGCCGCGGAATTATAGCCGACGCAGGGGCTTGGAACAACCAGAATGCTGGCGGGGACCGTGAGACTTCCGTACAGATTGAGTCTCACGGGCGAATGGCGCTGTTAAGGCCAATCCTCTCGATTTCGTCATTCCCGCGAAAGCGGGAACCCAGTGCCTCGTTGAATTACGGGTACGGCGCAAGTCACTGGGTCCCCGCTTTCGCGGGGATGACGACGCTTAAGTTAGTGCCATTCGTCTCACGGGCCTTAATCCGTCGCGGATGCTCCCACGGCCGCCCAGCGGAACAACCGTCGCGGTCGCAGTCTGCCGTCCGCCTCAAGCTGAACCAGACCCAGCGCCCTGCCCGTAATGGACATCACGGCGTACGCGCCGGCCCCCTGGTCAGGCCACTCCAGCGCCTGGCCCTGTCCAAGGCGATGCGCCTGTTCATCGCTGAGGCGCAGCTGGGGAACGTGCGCGAGTCCACCTTCGAGCGGCAGCAGCAGCGCATCGAGCGCGTCGCGGCCACGAGTGGCGACGTCCTGCAAAGCCTCCAGTGAGTACATCAGCGGGTTCTGGAACGGCTCCACCCACAACCGGCGCAGTTCGGCCACATGCGCACCGCAACCCAGTGCCGTACCCAGATCGCGCACCAGGCTGCGGATGTAGGTGCCCGAGCCGCATTCGATCCGCAACCGCGCCCAGTCCGGTCCGAGTTCAATCAACGCGATGGCATGAATCTCGACTTCGCGCGCCTCGACCTCGACGTGCTCACCGCGCCGCGCCTTGCGGTATAGCGGTTCGCCACCTTGTTTAAGCGCGGAATAGATCGGCGGGATCTGCCGGATGCGGCCCAGGAACGGCTGCAACGCCGCCTCCACGGCCGCGACCTCGAGCGGAGGTACAGGCCGCCGCGCAATCGTCTCGCCATCCGCATCGGCGGTATCGGTCTCGATGCCAAAACGCGCGAGCGTTTCGTAGCCCTTGCGTTCAGCCAGCAGCAAGCCGGCGATCTTGGTCGCCTCGCCGAAACACAGCGGCAACAATCCGGTGGCGAGCGGATCGAGGCTACCGGTGTGACCGCCTTTCTCGGCAGCGAACAGAAGACGCGCCTGCTGCAAGGCCGCGTTCGAACTGATACCACGCGGCTTGTCGAGCAGCAGGATGCCGTCGAGCTCGCGGAAAGCGGGATGTTTGCGGCGGGCCATGCGCTGAGATCGACCGATCGAACGACGACGAGGGTGTTACTCGTCTCCCGAATCGCGATTCACGTTACCCGGCTCTTTCAGCAATTGCTCGATGCGCTCACCACGGTCGACCGAATCGTCGTAATGGAAGTGCAGTTCCGGCAGGCTGCGGATGAGCATGCGGCGGCCGAGCTGATAACGAAACTCGCGCGCGAGTTCCTTCAACGCAGCCACGGCTTCCATTGCTGTGGCCGGATCGAGCACGGTGACGAACACTTTGGCGTGCGCCAGATCGCGGGTGACCTCCACGTCCGACACGCTCAGCGACGGCAGCCCGTGTTCGCGCACCGCGGCATGCACAAGTTCGCCGACGTCGCGACGCAATTGCGCCGCGATCCGGTCGGTGCGGTTATAGGACTTGTGCGATGGCATGGTCCCAGACTCAGAGCGTACGCTGGACCTCGATGCGTTCGAAGCACTCGATCTGGTCGCCGGGCTTCACATCGTTGTACTGCTTGACCGCGATGCCGCACTCGGTGCCGTTGCGCACTTCGTCGACGATTTCCTTGTAGCGACGCAGCGATTCCAGTTCGCCCTGGAAGATCACGGTGTTGTCGCGCAGCACACGGATCGGCTTGTTTCGCTTGACCACACCCTCGATCACCATGCAACCCGCCACGGCGCCGAACTTCGAGCTGCGGAATACGTCGCGCACCTGCGCCGTACCGATGATCTCTTCGCGGATTTCCACACCGAGCAACCCGGACGCGACCTGTTTCACCTGGCCGACCACGTCGTAGATGATCGAGAAGTAACGCAGATCCACGCCATTCATCTCGATGATGCGACGCGCGGACGCATCGGCACGCACGTTGAAACCGATGACGGTGGCTTTCGAGGTCGCCGCGGAATTCGCGTCCGACTCGGTGATGCCGCCGACGCCCGACACCAGTACGTTGATGCGGATCAGATCGTTCGACAGGCTGGTGAGCGACTGGCGCAAGGCCTCGACCGAACCCTGCACGTCGGCCTTGATCACCAGATTCAACTGCTGCTGCGTCTTGCCCTCGCCCTGGCCCATTTGCGCCATGACGTCTTCCATGCGGTTGCCAGCCTGTTTCACCAGGCGCGTCTCGCGACGCTTGGTGTCGCGCTGTTGTGCCACGTCCTTGGCCAGGCGTTCGTCGGCAACCACCGCGAAGTCATCCCCAGCTTCCGGCACGCCGGACAGACCCAACACCACCACCGGAATCGACGGACCCGCTTCCTGCACCTGGGTACCGGATTCGTCGAACATCGCACGCACGCGGCCGTACTGCACGCCGCAAACCAGATAGTCGCCCTTGCGCAGCGTGCCCTGCTGCACCAGCACCGTCGCCACCGGACCGCGACCCTTGTCGAGTGCGGATTCGATCACTACGCCGCTTGCGCGGCCATCGACCACCGCGGATAGCTCCAGCACCTCGGATTGCAGCAACAAGGCGTCGAGCAACTTGTCGATGCCTTCGCCGGTCTTGGCCGACACCGGAATCATCATCACCTCGCCGCCGAAATCCTCGGCCACGACTTCGTGCTGGATCAATTCCTGTTTGACGCGATCTGCATTCGCGTCGGCCTTGTCGATCTTGTTGATCGCCACCACCAGCGGCACCTTGGCGGCGCGCGCATGCTGGATCGCCTCGATCGTCTGCGGCATCACGCCATCGTCGGCCGCGACCACCAACACCACGATGTCGGTGATTCTGGCGCCACGAGCGCGCATCGAGGTAAAGGCCGCGTGCCCCGGCGTGTCGAGGAAGGAAATGACGCCCTTCTCAGTTTCGACGTGATACGCACCGATGTGCTGGGTGATGCCGCCGGCTTCCCCGGACGCGACTTTCGTGCGGCGGATGAAGTCGAGCAACGAAGTCTTGCCGTGATCCACGTGACCCATGATCGTGACCACCGGCGGACGCGAATGCTTGTCGCCCTGGATCTCTTCGCTGTGCGCAACCAGCGCCGATTCGGCGTCATTGTCACTCGCCTTCACGGCCGTGTGTCCGAGTTCCTCGACCACCAGCACCGCGGTGTCGTGGTCCAGCGCCTGATTGATCGTGACCATCACACCCATCTTGAACAAGGTTTTCACCACTTCACTGCCCTTGAGCGCAAGCTTCTGGGCCAGGTCCGCGACGGTAAGGCTTTCGCCGATCGCGATCTCACGCACGACAGGTGCGGTCGGACGGGAAAAACTGTGCTGCGCCGAACCGCGGCGGCTGGCTTCGACCGGGCGCGATTTCGGCTTCTTCTTGGCACCGCGGCGCGCACTGCCGGCATCCGACAGGTGCAACTCGCCCTTGGTGAAACGATCGGGCGCACCTTCTTCCGGTCCGTCCTCGCGCGCACCGTGCACGCGGGCGGGCTTGCCATGTTTGGGATGCCCGTGGCCATGCGTCTTGCCATCTTCGCCTTTGCGCGTCGGCGATTCGACGATGCGGATGCCGTCCTTGACCGGTGCATGCGCCGGTGTCGGCGCGGTGGCGACGGCGGCAACGACCGCTTCGGCCGGCCGACGCGCTGCATCCTGCTCACGCGCGATCCGGGCAGCTTCGTCCTCGGCGCGCTGGCGCACGTCATTGTCACGATCGCGTCGACGCTTGTCGGATTCGTCGAGCGCGGCGACTTCAGCCACCTGCCGCGCCTGGGATTCGGCCAGCTTGCGCTGCGCGTCTTCTCTTTCGGGGTTTTCGGGCAAGTCGACTTCGCTGCGCTTGATGTAGGTGCGCTTCTGTCGCACCTCGACATTGACCGTCGTCTTGCTTTTGCCGGCTGCGACAGTGATTTCCTGCACCTTGCGCCGGTTCAGGGTGATCTGCTTGGGCGCAGCCGTCTCGCTCGGCTTGTCGACCTTGCCGTGGGTACGCCGCAGGAAGCCGAGCAGCTTGACCTTCTCGGTGCTGGTGACCACCTGGTCCGGCCCGCTGAACTTCATTCCCGCCTCGGCAAGCTGTTCGAGCAGCTTGTCGACCGGCAGGGCGAGCACCGTGGCCAGTTGTCTTACCGTGACTTCGGACATTTAGCTTTCCAGTTCAATCCACTTGTGACCACCGCCAAACACTTCGGCGAGGTTCCGCGCGAGCTTCGTGTAGCGTTGTTACGCGAACCAGGGCGCACGCGCCGCCATGATCAACGCCGCCGCACGCTCCGCGTCCATGCCGTCGATGTCAGTGAGTTCATCCACTGCCAGTTCCGCCAGATCTTCCTGACTCACGACGCCGCGGCGAGCCAATTCGTAAGCCGTCGCTTCGTCCATGCCGTCGAGCGACAGCAGATCGTCACCCGGCTTGTGTTCTTCGAGTTCTTCTTCCACCACCAGGGCGTCGGTGAGCAGCGCATCGCGGGCGCGGGCGCGCAGTTCCTCGACAATGTCCTCGTCGAAGCCTTCGTCAGCCAGCAACTCGGCAGCCGGCACGTAGGCGATTTCTTCCACGGTGCTGAAGCCTTCAGTGACCAGGATGCCGGCGATTTCCTCGTCGACCTCGAGCTTGTCCATGAACAGCTGGCGCGACGTGGCCTGCTCGGCGTCGCTCTTGGCGGTGACCTGGTCCTGGGTCATCACGTTGAGCTGCCAGCCAGTCAGTCGCGAGGCCAGGCGCACGTTCTGGCCGCCCTTGCCGATCGCCTGGGCCAGCTTGTCTTCGGCCACGGCCAGGTCCATCGAGTGCTTTTCTTCATCGACTATGATCGACTGCACTTCGGCTGGGGCCATCGCGTTGATCACGAACTGCGCTGGATTGTCCGACCACAGCACGATGTCGACGCGCTCACCGTTGAGTTCGTTGGACACCGCCTGCACGCGCGAACCGCGCATGCCGATGCAGGCGCCGATCGGATCGGTCCGGTTGTCGT
>JBKJTK010000175.1:0-7032 GCA_046590875.1 Chiayiivirga sp. | reverse complement strand
TACCCGACCGTGCTGCGCATTGAGAAACGTGTCGCCCTCGCGCGCCCACAGGCCGGACCACTTCGCCACCGTCACATCCTTGGATTTGGCCGCCACCGCCAGCGCCTGCGCGCGCTGTTCTCCGGCCGGGCCGACGGTTTCGGCCACCATCACCATGCCTGCGGTCAGCACCGCCACCACCAACAAGGCGCTAAGACAAATGCGCAGGCGCGAAAGGCCAGCAGCACGCAGCGCGGTGAGTTCGGACGTGGCGGCGAGCGCGCCCAGTCCCATCAGGCAGCCGATCACGGCCGCGGTGGGAAACAATTGGTAGGCGCGACGCGGCAAGGTGTACAGCGTGTACATCATCGCGCTGCCGGCGCTGTACTCGCCTTCGCCGATCTCGTCGAGCTCGGCCGCAAATGCAGTGATGAGATCAAAACCCAGCAGCACCAGCCACACCATCGCCAGCGCCGCCAGCACCGTCAGCCCGATCAGCTTGTCGCTGCGACGCAGGATCATGCCGCCGTGCTCCGCGGGCGCGGCAAGCGCTCGTCGTTCCATAACAGCCACAGCGCGATGCCGAGCGCCGGCCCATGCACCCACCACAGGCCAAGCCAGACCGGCAGCGCACCATCGGCGATCCACGCGCGCCCGAGCGCGAGCAAATTCAAATACACGATGTAGCCCAGCAACGCGATGAGGATCCGGCCGTATCGCGCCGAGCGCGGCGCTGTGCGTGACAGCGGCAATGCCAGCAGCGACAGCACCAGCGCCGCCAGCGGCGAGCCGATGCGCCAATGCAGCTCGGCCCGATCCGGCGCGGCTTCGCTGTCGAACAACGCGACGGTGGTGTTGCGTTCCTCACTGCGGCCGCTATTGCTTTGTTCGCTGTCGGGCACTCTTATGTCGTTGCGCTTGAATCGCATGATGCGGAAGGCGTCCTTGCCAAGCTCGCCTTCGACCCGGAATCCGTCGGTCAGGCTGAGATAGCGTTCCTCGCCCTGACTTTCCTGATACAGCTCGCCCGATACCGCAGTCACCACGTCGACCCGTCCATCACGCTCGGAATGGACGAACAAGCGCTTGAAGCGGCTGCCGTCAGGTTCCATCTCGGCCAGGTACACGACGCTTTGGCGGCCAGGGATTTCCACAAAACGACCGGGTTCGAGTCCTGCCACGAGCAGGGAACGATTGGCGGCGTCGATCATTGTCTTGGAGGTGCGCAACGCCGCCGGCGCGAGCCAGAGTGAAGTGAGCCCGACCACCAGCGCCACCGGGATCGCGAGCCAGAGCAAGGGCCGCGCCAGTCGCTTGATGCCAAGCCCGGCCGAGGCCAGCACCGCCATCTCGCTGTCGCGGTAAAGCCGCCCGTAGGCCAGCAGCACGCCAAGGAACAGCGCCAGCGGCAACAGCAGGGGCAGGATGTCGAGCGCGCGCAAGCCCAGTTGCGAGAGCAGCAGGCCGACCGGAAACTTGCCGCGCGCGATCTTGCCCAGCAGGTCGGCCACGATCCCGCTGAGACTCACCATCACCAGCACGACCACACAGGCCGCGAACGCGCCGAGCAGCTCGCGCAGCACGTAGCGGTCGATGCGCGGCATGAAGCGGGAGGATGTTTGCACTAGGGCCGTTTGCACTAGAATCAGGAATATTCCGTAAGTGTCGCCGCGTTCGGCGCGCAGCAGGTGCCGCGCGAGGACGCAGCGTCGGCGTCGCAGTATCGCCCGTCTCCCTTATCCCAGGATAGTCATGAGCCTGAACTTCAGCTTGCTGCGCGCCGACCCCACAGAGGTTGATGCCGATGTCGTCATCGCCGCCGTGTTCGAGGACGGCAGCCTCTCCGACGCCGCGCGCGCGCTCGACGAACGCAGCCAGGGCCGCATCACCGCCCTGCTTGCCACGGGAGACGCGAGCGGCAAGCCTGGCCGCACACTGCTCATCCATGGCCTGCCCGGCGTGCGCGCGCCACGCGTGCTGCTGGTGGGCGTGGGCGACAGCGGCAACCTCGACACCGCGCGCTATTCGAAACTTTGCCTCGACGCGCTGCGCACGCTCAAGGGCACTCCGGTGAAGCGCGCCTACTCCACCCTGCCGGACCTCGCCGTCGTCGGACGCGACAGCGCATGGAAATTGCGCCAGGCCGCGATTGCTGCGGATCACGTCGGCTACGCCTATACGGCTACTCGCAAGGCTGGCAACGGCAACGGTCTGGAGCAGTTGATGCTGGCCGGCGATGCCGCGCAGTCCGAGGCGCTGCGGCAGGCCGACGCCATCGCCGCCGGCGTGCGCCTGGCGCGCGAACTCGGCAACCTGCCGCCGAATATCTGCACCCCGACCTATCTCGCCACCCAAGCGCGCGCGATCGCAGCCGAACACGCCGGTGCAGAATGCGAGGTGCTGGATCGCGACGCGATGCAGCAGCTCGGCATGGGTTCGCTGCTCGGGGTGTCGCGAGGCAGCGCGAATCCCCCGCAGCTGATTGTCTTGAAGTGGAACGGCGGCGGCGCCGCCAAACCCCAGGTCCTGGTGGGCAAAGGCATCACCTTCGACAGCGGCGGCATCTCGCTCAAACCCGGCGCCGGCATGGAGGAAATGAAGTTCGACATGTGCGGCGGCGCGAGCGTGCTCGGCACCTTCCTCGCCGCGGTGAAGCTGGGCCTTCCGCTGAATCTCGTAGTCATCGTGCCCGCGGTGGAAAACATGCCGGACGGCAATGCGTATCGACCCAGCGACATCCTCACGTCGATGTCGGGCCAGACGGTGGAAGTGCTCAACACCGATGCCGAGGGACGCCTGATCCTGTGCGATGCGCTCACCTATGCACAGCGTTTCGAGCCGGCGACCCTGATCGACGTGGCCACGCTTACCGGCGCGTGCGTGGTCGCCCTCGGCAAACATGCGCACGGACTGATGAGCAAGCACGACGATCTCGCTGCGGAGTTGCTTGCTGCCGGCGAATCCACCCACGACCGTGCCTGGCGCCTGCCCTTGTGGGACGACTACGCCAGTGCGCTCGAATCCGGCTTCGCCGACGTCGCCAACCTCGGCGGCAAATACGCTGGCGCGATCACCGCCGGATGTTTCCTCGCGCGCTTCACCGACGGCCAGCGCTGGGCGCATCTGGATATCGCTGGCACCGCGTGGGACGAAGGTCGCAAGGGCCTCGCGACCGGGCGTCCGGTGGGCTTGCTGACGCAGTGGTTGCTCGATCGCGTCGGCTGATTCGCGCGCCACGATGAAGCCCGCGCTGCAAGTGGCTTTCCAGTTCGAACTGTTCCGCGCGCGCGAACGTGAAGCCGCCGGCGCGCTCGAAGCCGCGTTCGCGCACCTGGAACGCGCCCACATCCTGTCGCAGCGCGATACCTGCGCGCATGTCGGAGTCCACCTGCGCATGCTGCGGTTCGGCTGGAGGCGGCGCGATGCGCGCGAAGTGTCTGGCCAGTTCTCACGCACGTTCGCCGCGCTGGTCTTTTCGCGTCTGTGGGTGCCCATCGGCAACACCGGCGGCGCGAACATCAGCGCGCTGCGGCCGTTGCCGCTGCCCGAGGATCTGCGTGTCTTGCTGGAAGCGGAGTGAGGCGATGCCACGCGCTGATTTCTACCTGATCGCCAAACCGCGCTTCCTCGCCGAGCCGCTGCGCCTGGTGTGCGAACTGGCGCGGCGCGCGCACGACAGTGGCCAGCCGACCTTGATTCTGGCGCGCGACGCATCTCAGGCAGATGAACTCGATGAACTGTTGTGGGCCTTCGATGAGGAGGCCTACCTGCCGCATCAGATCGCAGGCCAGGACGAGGACGACGAAATCACCCCGATCCTGATCGTCGCGCCCGGAGTTTCCACACCGGACCGCGCATTGGTGATCAACCTGCGCGACGAGGTCGCGACCGGCAGCTACGAACGCGTGCTGGAAGTAGTACCGGCCGATGCGGATGCGCGCGAGCCTTTGCGTCGGCGCTGGTCGCAATACAAGGACATGGGCTTGGCGCTCGCCAAGCACGATATGTGAAGTCGCTCCGTTTGGGGAGGCGCGCCCGCCTGCCCTACAATCGCCTCCTCCCCTTTTCTTGAGCCCGCGGCGCACGCCGACCGGGTCTTTGGCGCGCATGGACAAGAGCTACGAACCCTCGACCTTCGAAACCAAGTGGTATGCCCACTGGGAAGCGACCGGCTGCTTCAAACCCTCGGGCAAGGGTCAGCCCTACTCCATCGTGCTGCCGCCGCCGAACGTCACCGGCACCCTGCACATGGGGCACGCGTTCCAACACACCCTGATGGACACGCTGATCCGCTACCACCGCATGCGCGGCTTCGACACGCTGTGGCAGGTCGGCACCGACCACGCCGGCATCGCGACGGAAATGGTCGTGTCGCGCAATCTCGCGCTGGAAGGCAAAGGCGAAACCCGCGACTCGCTCGGACGCGACGCCTTCATCGAGAAAGTGTGGGAATGGAAGCAGGAATCCGGCAACACGATTTCGCGCCAGATGCGGCGTATGGGCGCTTCCGGAGACTGGTCGCGAGAGCGTTTCACCATGGACGCGGGGCCTTCACAGGCGGTGCTGGAAACCTTCGTGCGGCTCTTCGAGGACGGCCTGATTTATCGCGGCCAGCGGCTGGTGAACTGGGACCCGGTGCTGAAAACCGCGATCTCCGATCTGGAAGTTGTGAGCGAGGAAGAAGACGGCAAGCTGTGGTCGATCGCGTATCCACTGATTGATGCCACACTCAGCGATGGCAGCGACCAGCTCGTCGTCGCGACTACGCGTCCGGAGACCATGCTGGGCGACGTCGCGGTGATGGTGCATCCGGAAGACGAACGCTACGCCGCATTGATCGGAAAATCCGTGCGTCTGCCGTTGTGCGATCGCGAGATTCCTATCATTGCCGACGACTACGTCGACCGCGAGTTCGGCACCGGCGTGGTGAAGGTGACGCCAGCACACGATTTCAACGACTACGCGGTGGGCCAGCGGCATGGCCTGCCGCTGATCAATATCTTCACGCCGGATGCGGCGATCAACGCGAACGCTCCGGAGAAGTATCGCGGTCTGGATCGCTATGCCGCGCGCAAGGCGGTGCTCGCCGATCTCCACGCGGCCGGACTGCTGGTGGAGGAGAAGAAGCACAAGTTGCAGGTGCCGCGCGGCGATCGCACCGGGCAGGTGATCGAGCCCTACCTCACCGACCAGTGGTTCGTGAAGATGGAGTCGCTCGCGGCCCGCGGTCTGGAGCTTGTCGAGAACGGTTCGGTGCGCTTCGTGCCGCCGAACTGGATCAGCACCTACCGCCACTGGATGGGCAACATCCAGGACTGGTGCATCTCGCGCCAGCTGTGGTGGGGACATCGCATTCCGGCGTGGTACGACGCTGCCGGTGTTGCGCACGTCGGGCGCAGCGAAGCCGAGGTGCGCGAGAAGCACGATCTCGGCGCGGAGGTCGCGTTGACGCGCGACAGCGACGTGCTGGAAACCTGGTTCTCCTCGGCGCTGTGGTCGCATTCCACGCTTGGATGGCCGAATCCTGAAGCAATGCAGCAGCAGGGCTTCGACCGTTACCTGCCGACCTCTGTGCTGGTCACGGGCTTCGATATCATCTTCTTCTGGGTTGCCCGGATGATCATGATGACCGATCATTTCACCGGCCAGGTCCCGTTCAAGGACGTCTACATCACCGGCCTGGTGCGCGATTCGCACGGGCAGAAAATGTCCAAGTCCAAGGGCAACGTGCTCGATCCGATCGACCTCATCGACGGCATCAGCACCGATGACCTGGTCGCCAAACGCACGGCCGGGCTGATGAAACCCACCGACGCGCCCAGGATCGAAAAGGCCACGCGCAAGGAATTCCCCGAGGGCATTCCGGCCTTCGGCGCCGACGCGCTGCGCTTCACCTTTGCCTCCCTCGCGACCCACGGCCGCGATATCAAGTTCGACTTGCAGCGTTGCGAGGGCTACAAGAATTTCTGTAACAAATTGTGGAACGCGGCGCGCTTTGCGCTGATGAATTGCGAGGGATTCAGCGCGAGCGGCAAGCCCGAACCAAAGACCGATGCCGAGCGTTGGATCCTCGCGCGTCTGGATCGTCTGCTGCGCGAAATCGAAGTCCAGTTTGCCGCCTACCGTTTCGATCTCGCCGCGCAGGCGATGTACGAGTTCGCCTGGAACGATTTCTGCGACTGGTTCATAGAACTCGCGAAACCTGCGCTGCAGGGGAACGACGGGGCGACAAAGGCATCGACGCGGCACACGCTGCTTTACGTGCTTGAAGCGCTACTGCGCGCCCTGCATCCACTGATCCCATTCGTCACCGAGGAGATCTGGCAGTCCGTCGCACCCAAGCTCGGCATCGGCGCGGGAAGCATCAGTCTGCAGCCGTATCCGGAGCCCGCGATCATCTTGATCGACTTCGCCGATGCGGAAGCGGATATGGAATGGCTCAAGGAGGCGGTGACGCAGCTGCGTCGCATCCGCAGCGAAATGAGCATCGCTCCCAGCAAGGCGGTGCCCTTGCTGCTGAGCGGCGGCAGCGACGCCGACCGCGCGCGTATGCTGCGATTCGATGCGCAGTTGAAGTTTCTCGCGCGGCTGGAATCGATTGCATGGATCAAAGGCGAAGCGCCGGCCGCCGCGGCCGCCGTGCTCGGCGACCTGCGCCTGCTGATCCCGCTCGCCGGACTGATCGATCTCGGCGCCGAACGCGCGCGCTTGGCGAAGGAGATCAAGCGTGTCGAGGGCGAGATCGTGAAGTGCAACGGCAAGCTTGCCAGCGAGACCTTCGTCGCAAATGCTCCGGCGGCCGTGGTGGCCCAAGAACGCCAACGACTGACGGAATGGAGCCAGCAGCTCGATGCGCTGCGCGAACAGCATGGGCGTCTCGCCGCGGCGTGAGTGCTGCTTGGCGACGGCGCTCCCGCGGCGCAGAATGACCACATCGATTCGGGGGGGTCCATCGCGGTGAGTGCGCAGCTGAAACTCTATTCGTTCGTGCCCTTCGACCGCAGTTGCCGGGTGCGCTGGCTGGCGCACGAACTCGGCATCCCGATCGACGAG
>JBKJTK010000487.1:0-6441 GCA_046590875.1 Chiayiivirga sp. | reverse complement strand
AGCGTGACGGCGATTCTCGTCGCGATCGTCGCCGTCGTTTACCCATTCGCGAGGCAAGACATAGATGCGCGAGGCGTCGCATTCTGCATGTTGACGGCGAGTTGGTATTTCAACGCTTTCATGCGGATGTGTCGGAGGTTCGAAGTTCGTGCGGGGCGCATTGCAAATGCCGCAAAGATATAGCGGGCAAGTCGAAGAACCTTCCCGGCACGATTCCTCATGTTCCCGTCGAGTATCCAGCGACGTGCGGTGCCTGATCACAGGAATGATGAAGATGTCTCGATTGATGATGCGCGCGGCGTTGACCGGGCTATTGCTCTGCTCGCTGTGCCTTGTTGCGCAGGCCCGACCGCGGGCTGGCGACATTCCTCCCGATGGGTTGGGACGGGATGCTGACGGCGATCCGGTGCAGATCAGCGCGCTGCGCGGCAAGGTCGTCGTAGTGGTGTTCTGGGCCTCGTGGTGCGGGCAATGTCGAGAGGAGTTGCCAATGTTGGAGCAGATGCAACGCAAAGCCGGGAAGGCGCAACTGGAAGTGATCGCAGTCAACTACAAGGAAAAACCTCGGGTGTTGCGGGCGGTGCGGCGCAAGTTGCGCGACTTTGAGATGACGTTTACGCACGATAGCGATGGCGCAATCGGGGAGCAATACGGTGTCAAGGGCGTGCCGCACCTGCTTATGATAGATCGCGAGGGTACGATTGCCTTTGTGCAGATAGGTTTCGGGAAAACTGAGACGCTTGATCGGATGGTCGAGCGCCTCAACGAGTTGTTGCTAGAAACGCCAGCCTTATCCCCCTAATTTCTCTCCGCTTTTGCTGCCCGCCACACGTGAGCCAGGGTCTAGCAAAGTAGCACTCACCCCAATGCGGAAAACGTAGAACAGTTCCAGAGTGGAATGGCACTTACTGTGCGACAGTCCGACCCAACTCGCTGTCATTCCAGCGAAAGCTGGAACCCAATTTGACGTCTGCGCCCGGTCCGACGGAGATCAAGATGGATCCCAGCTTTCGCTGGGATGACGGGACTTGTGATTTCGCGCCTAAGTAAGTGCCATTCCACTCTGACACCGTGCTTTCCACGCCAAGCCATTTCCCGCGCCGCGCGTTTTTGGAGTCGCCCGCCGCTACTCGAACCCGTCGGCGAAGATGAAATCGGAAGTGGGCGAGCGGGTTCGGATGTCGGCGACGCCCGCGTTCGCGTAGAGGCGTCGCCACGGACCTGCGGGGGGATTGGGCGAGGTCGTGATGCCGGCGCTGGTGACGGTGAGCGGGGCGAATTGCACGCGGGCGCGCCAGTGGTACACGCGGTCCACGGAGAGCCCGGTCAGCGGCAGCGCCAGAGTGCTGCCCTGCGGGTTGGCGCCGATCTCCGTCCAGGTGGCAGAGGTGCGCGTATCGCACAATAGCGAGCCGAAATCGGCGCCATTGGGGCAGGCTTCGACCTGCAGGCGGGCGCGCTCGCGACCGCGCGGGCTGGTGGCCTCGATCGCCACCACAAAGCCATCAGCCCGTTGCGACAATCCCCAAGGTTGGACCGGCGTGCTGCCGTCGCCGCGGAACTGGCCCGCCAGCACGGACCGGCCCCGGGTCGTGCCGTAGTACACGAAGGCCCCGCCTTCCCCGCTCTGGCCGTTGTCGAAGCCGTCGGCACCGACGATCACGTCGGCAAAGCCATCACCATTAATATCGCCGGCGCCCGCCACGCTGAATCCCAAAAAGGCACCCGCCTGGTTCGATTCCAATTGCGCATCGGCGGCGGGGTTGAAGGCGCCGGCGTTGCTGAAATACACGAAGGCCGCGCCTTCATTGAGTTCGCCGTTGCTGTAGCCGTCGGCGCCGACGATTACGTCGGCTAAGCCATCGCCGTTGACATCGCCGGCGCCCGCGACGCCCACGCCAAAGCGCGCACCCGCCTGATTCGACTCCAGCTGCGCATCGGCGGTGAGGTCAAAGGCGCCGGTGCCGCCGAAATAGACAAAGGCCGCGCCTTCGCCGGCCTGGCCGTTTTGGTACTTCCGGGCGCCGACAATCACGTCGGCTAAGCCATCGCCATTGACATCGCCGGCGCCCGCAACGCCAAAACCAAATTGCGCCCCCGGCTGATCGGATTCGAGTTGCGCGTCGGCGGTGAGGTCGAAAGCGCCGGTGCTGCCGAAATAGATAAAAGCCGCGCCTTCCTCGGACTGGCCATTGGTGTAGTTGTCGGCACCGACGATCACGTCGGCAAAGCCATCGCCGTTGACATCGCCGGCGCCCGCAACTCCGACGCCAAAGCGCGCACTCGCCTGATTCGATTCCAGCTGCGCATCGGCGGCGAGGTCAAAGGCGCCAGTGCCGCCGAAATAGACAAAGGCTGCGCCTTCGTCGGTCTGGCCGTTGTCGTATACCCGGGCGCCAACGATGACGTCGGCAAAGCCATCGCCGTTGACATCGCCGGCGCCGACCACGTAGCCACCAAAACGCGCACTTTCCTGGTTCGATTCGAGCTGGGCATCGGGGTCAAGGCTGAAGGCACCGGTGCCACCGAAATAGACAAACGCCGCGCCTTCGTCGGTCTGGCCGTTGTCGTAGGCCTCGGCGCCAACAATCACGTCGGCAAAGCCATCGCCGTTGACATCGCCGGCGCCGGCTACGCCAGCTCCAAATTGCGCACCCGCCTGATTCGATTCCAGCTGCGCATCGGCAGTGGCGTCAATGGCACCGGCACCGCCGAAATAAACAAACGCTGCGCCTTCGTTGGTCTGGCCGTTGTCGTAGAAGATGGCGCCGACGATCACGTCGGCAAAGCCATCGCCGTTGACATCACCGGCGCCCGCGACGCTGAGGCCAAAGAGCGCGACCTCCTGGTTCGATTCCAGTTGTGCATCGGCAGTGGAGTTAAAGACGCCTGCGCCGCCGAAATAGACAAAGGCTCCGCCCTCGTCGGTCTGGCCGTTGTCATATAGCTGGGCGCCGACAATCACGTCGGCAAACCCATCGCCGTTGACATCGCCGGCACCGGCAACGTTCAACCCGAAGCTGGCACTCGCCTGATTCGATTCCAGTTGCGCGTCGGCGGTGAAGTCAAAGGCTCCGGCGCCGCCGAAATAGACGAAGGCCGCGCCCTCGTTCGCCTCGCCGTTGTCGAATAGCTGGGCGCCGACAACCACGTCGGCAAAGCCATCGCCGTTGACATCGCCTGCGCCGGACACGCCGACTCCGAACAATGCAAGTGCCTGGTCCGATTCCAGTTGCGCATCAGCGGTGGGGTTGAAGGCGCCGGCGCCGCCGAAATAGATAAAGGCTGCACCTTCATTGGCCTGTCCGTTGTCGTATTGGTCGGCGCCGACGATGATGTCTGCAAAGCCATCACCGTTGACATCGCCGGCACCGGCGACGCTGGTTCCGAATTGCGCACCCGCCTGGTTCGATTCGAGTTGCGCATCGGCGGTGGAGTCAAAAGCGCCCGTGCCGCCGAAATAAACAAAAGCCGCGCCTTCGTCGGGCGTGCCGTTGGCGTACAGGAGGGCGCCGACAATCACGTCAGCAAAACCATCACCGTTGACATCGCCGGCGCTAGCTACGCTGACTCCAAACAATGCACTCGCCTGGTTCGATTCCAGTAGCGTATCGGCAGTGGAGTTGAATGCGCCGGCGCCGCCGAAATAGACAAAGGCCGCACCTTCATTGGTCTGGCCGTTGTCGTATCGACTGGCGCCCACAATCACATCGCCATAGCCATCGCCGTTGACATCACCGGCGCCCGCCACGCTGACTCCAGAAAACCCACTTGCCTGGTTCAATTCCAATTGCGCATCGGCAGTGGGGTCAAAGGCGCCGCCGCCGCCGTAATAGATAAAAGCCGCGCCTTCGTCGATCTGGCCGTTGTCGTATTGCTGGGCGCCGACAATCACGTCGGCAAAGCCGTCACCGTTGACGTCGCCGGCCCCCGCCACGCTGTTTCCGAAAGACGCGCTCGCCTGGTCGCCTTCGAGCAGCGCATCAGGGGTGGGGCTGAAGGCTGCCGTGCCGCCCATATAGACGAAAGCCGCGCCTTCGTTGGCCTGGCCGTTGTCATAAAGCGCGGCGCCGACAATCACGTCGGCAAAGCCGTCACCGTTGACGTCGCCGGCGCCGCCGACGCTGACCCCAAAAAAAGCACTTGCCTGGTTGGATTCCAGCTGCGCTTCGGCCATGCCGCTCAGCACGGATTTGACTGCTATTGGATACTGCGCGTGACGGTCGTCGAGCGTCAGCGTGAGTTTGTCGTGCCTGGCACTGAGCGACACAGGCACGACGCGGCCTTCGGCATCGGCCGCGGCAAATCCATCCCAGCGCAACGCCTGTTTGCCGCTGGTCAATACAGCGGAGTTGCCATTGATTGCTGGACTCGCAGCGCCGAGCGCGAACACCAGATTCAGCGCGCTGCCGCCTGGCGGTCGCTGGCTAATTACCAGCTCCTGTGTCAAACCGTCGACACGATTGTCGTAACGTGCCGCGAGATGCTGCCAGCGCTGCGTCACCTGTGCGCCTGCAACCGAGACTTCTGCAGCGCCAGGCGCGTGCAACGCACGCTTGCGTCCATAGTTAATCAGCCGCAGTCCGAGCAGCGGCGCGTGCTCGGCATCGCGCGTCACCAGCGCCACGCTCTCAGCGTCGAAGAAGGTTCGGAAACCCTGCGCCCGATTCGGTGCCTGCAGGCCGCGATCGGTTGTGCTGGCGCGGTATTCGCGCTGAACCAGCTCCTGTTGCGCCTGGGCCAGCCAGGAGGCCGGGGGCGAGTCGACGGGCGCTGCCTGCGCTGGCGCGGCTGCGAAGAACACGACCCAGTAGAGTATCCAACCGCGCGCAGCATACATTGCAGGCATCTCCGCCGTGATTTGAGACCGCAGGCGAATGAGTATTCTCCTGCTTCGCTGGGCTGACAACTATCGACTCACCGCAGCGGTCGACTACGGCGCCGCGGGCTGCGTCCTCTGAGTATGTGCGTGTGGCTTGCCCTGTCAATCGATCAGCAACCGCGCGATTACCGTTCCAAAGTTTAGGAACTTCAAACGCCGTTTTCGAACACAGCAGCGCCATCGATACCTTGCCCGATATCGCATAAGGGTCGAACGCGGGCTGCTCGCTGTACTCGAGCAACGTCGTCGGTACGACGAACGCATCACCCCGCTCGCGCAGAAATTTTTCATTGGCGCCGCCAGCCCCGCGCCCCGTGGCAGGCCTGGCGCGAGGCATTTCCCGACCTGCAGATACGCGCATCGCTACCCGGTGAATCTCGAAACCCTGAGCTTCGCGCCTGCGCTCCGATACAACGAAGACGCAGCCGGGCGCGTAGTCAGCCGCCGCTGAACGTCTCGGTGATGATCGTCTCCTGGCGCAGATCGTCGCCGCCGCCGTTCTCGAACTCGCCATTGGATCCCGAGGAAACCACGCGGAAGCCGTTGCGCAACGAGTTGCCCTCAGTTTCATGCACGATCTCGTAAAGCAGCGGTCGGCCCCACGCATCGTTCAGCACGTCGGTCTTCGGATCGGACGCGGGATGGCGCTGTCGGACCGCAGCAAACACGTCCTGCTGCGATACCGGCTGCACGCCGCCGCGCTGGTCGCGCAGCTCGCGTGCGATTTCCACCACCACGCCCAGGTTTCGCTCGGTGGCCTGGCGAAGCAGCAGTTTCTGCTCGATGGGATCGGGCTCGGCTTCCCGGCTGCAGCCGGCGAGTGCGATCGAGAGGATGAGGGAAAGAGTCAATGTTCTGGCGTGCATGGGCAAGCGATACCTCGTGGGGAATTTCTCAGAGTATCCAATTGGCCGCGCGCTTTCTCCCCCCTCGACGTGCGAACGTGCAGCTTCCCAAAAACATGGGTCTTCAGAGTGCACTTTCTCGAGGTCGTATCGAAAGTCCACTCTGACCTCTGCCCTCCGCTGCCGGCGCATCAGGTGCGGCCTTACGTGCTCCGACGGAAAACGGATCGCACCGATGCCGATGGGATGCTTGAGGCCGCACGCTGCGCCCAGATCCGACCCGTGCCGATCAAGGCACCCGAGCAGCAAGGCGTGCAAGGTCTGCACCGCATTCGCGAGCACCACAAGGTCCAACGCACCGCAGCGATCAACCTGACGCGCGGGCTGCTACGCGAGTTCGGGATCGTGATTCCGCTCGGCGCCGCCAAGGTGCGCGCGGCGGTGATGGCGGCGCTGGAAGATGGCGACAACGAACTGCCGATGGCGTTAAGGCACGCGCTGGCGGGTGTGCTCGACCAGATCGAAGTGCTGGAACACGCGATGGCCGCGATCGAGGCCTCGCTGCGCGAGTTCGCCGCGCGCGATACACGTAGCCAGCGCCTGCAGCAGGCCGGCGGCGTCGGCCTGATCACGGCCACCGCGATGAGTGCGTCGATCGGCGACTTCGATCGCTTCCCGTCGGGACGACACTTCGCCAGTTCGCTTGGCATAACA
>JBKJTK010000054.1:0-12226 GCA_046590875.1 Chiayiivirga sp. | reverse complement strand
AGTGCACTGTCACGTGCACGAAACCGCGCAGGAGGTGGAGGACTCGCAGAAATTGCATGGACAGCGTCCACTGGCGCGGTTGCAGCGGCTGGGTCTGCTCAACGATCAGCTCATTGCAGTGCACATGACCCAGCTCAACGAGGGTGAGATCGCGCTGTGCGCCGAGCACGGCGTATCGGTGGTGCACTGTCCCGAATCCAACCTCAAACTGGCCTCGGGTTTCTGTCCGGCCGAAGGATTGCGCCGCGCCGGTGTCAACGTCGCACTCGGCACCGATGGCTGTGCGAGCAACAACGATCTCGACATGTTCGGCGAGATGCGCACCGCAGCATTACTTGCAAAAGGCGTCGCCAACGATGCCTCGGCAATGGACGCGGCGGCGACCCTGCGCATGGCAACCCTCAATGGCGCGCGCGCCATGGGTCTGGGTGAGCGGATCGGTTCGATCGAACCCGGCAAGCGCGCCGATTTGATCGCAGTGAAGCTCGACGTGCTGGAGGCGCAGCCCTGCTACAGCGCGATCTCGCAACTGGTGTACGCCAGCGGCCGGCAGCAGGTTGGCGACGTGTGGATCGATGGTCAGCCGAAGCTGCGCGAGGGCGAGCTGGTCGACATGGATGTGGCCGCGCTCATTGCCAAGGCGCGCACCTGGCGGGCGCGGATCGCAGCCTTGCCGCGCGGCGGAGCGATCGCGTGAGCGACGCGATCGCTTCAATTTCTGCGGGAGCGGTTGCGTGAGCGACGCGACAGCTTTTATTTCAGCAGGAGTGGTCGCATGAGCGACGCAGCACCCGCCAATTTCACTCAAGCCGAATTGGACAAGTTCGACGAGTTGGCACACCGCTGGTGGGACCCAAGCGGCGAATCCCGCCCGCTGCACGATCTCAATCCCGTGCGTCTGGCCTATGTGCGCGAACGAGCCGAGCTAAGCGGCGTGGAAGCGCTGGATGTGGGCTGTGGCGGCGGCTTGTTGTCGGAAGCGCTGGCACGCGAGGGTGCCCGAGTCACCGCGATCGACCTCGCGCCGCTAGTGCTGGAGGTTGCGCGTCTGCATTTGTTTGAGTCAGGCCTCACGGTCGATTACCGCGAGATCAGTGTCGAGGCACTCGCGGCCGAAGCGCCGGCACGATTCGATGTCATCACCTGCATGGAGATGATCGAGCACGTGCCCGATCCCGCTTCGGTGATAGTGGCCTGCGCGCGACTGCTGAAACCCGGCGGACGCTTATTCCTTTCCACGCTCAACCGCACGCCGCAGGCCTTTGCGCTGGCGATCCTTGGCGCCGAGTACGTGCTGCGGCTCTTGCCGCGCGGCACGCATCACTATGCGCAGTTCATCAAACCATCGGAACTGGCGGCGTGGATTCGCGCCGCCGGTCTGGAACTTGAAGACGTTAGCGGACTGCACTACGAGCCGTTCACGCGGCGCGCCTGGTCCGGTGGTCGCACCGACGTGAACTACCTGGCCTGCGCACGCAAACCAGAATGAGTACCTGCATCGCGCGCGCGGTGCTGTTCGATCTCGACGGCACGCTGATCGACACTGCACGAGACCTTTGCGCGGCTGCAAACGCGCTGCGCGCACGCGCGGATCTTGCGCCGCTGCCGGTGGATGAGCTGCGGCCTGCCGTGTCACGCGGCAGTCGTGCCATGTTGTCGATTGCGTTTCCGCAGTTTGATGCGGTCGCGCGCGACCTCTTGATCGAGCCGTTCCTGGCGCAATACGCGGGCGCGATCGCCGTTCACAGCTGCTTGTTCGACGGCATGGACGAAGTTCTGGCGGCGATCGAGCGCGACGGCGCCTGCTGGGGCATCGTCACTAACAAGCCCGAAGGTTTGGCGCGTGCGCTGGTCGAGGCGCTGGGGCTGGCGTCGCGTTGCGCGGTGTTGGTCGGTGGCGACACCCTGCCGGTGCGAAAACCTGACCCGCAGCCGTTGTGGTTTGCCTGCGATCAGCTCGGCGTCGCCGCTTATGCGGCGGTTTACGTCGGGGACGACGCGCGCGACATCGAAGCCGCGCGAGCGGCCGGGATGCGCAGCGTGGCTGCGGCCTGGGGCTACCGCGATATGGACGAGCACATCGTGAGCAATCCGATCGAGCGCTGGGGAGCCGATTTTGTGATCGCGCACCCGCGAGACTTGCTCGATGGCGGCGCATTGTGCGCGAGCGGGAAACTTGCCGGTGTCTGAAGCCGAGAGTTACGTCGCCAAATGGCTGGCTCGCGAGCCGGAAATGGAGCTGGCGCAGGTATTCTGCCCGGCTGCGGAGCGGCCGCTGTTCGCGCTCTGGGGCGCACTGCTGAACGAACTTGATGAAGCCGTGTTCGAGCTCAACGACACCGCGGTGGCGCAGACCAAGCTGGCGTGGTGGAGCGACGAACTCACTCGCGGCGCGCAAGGCTCGTCGCGACATCCCTTGTTGCGGGATTTCTTTCTGCACGACGCGGCGCGACGGATCGAACCGGCGCGCTGGCAAGTACTGGGTCATGCGGCGATACGGCTTGCCGCCGATGAAAGCACCCCGTCCGATACCGCGGCAGCACTCGCGCGGCATCGGCAATACAGCGAGGCGCTGGCACGGATCGAGTCGGCCTTGTTCGGCGTCATGACGTCGGTCGAAGCGCTGGCGCTGCACCCGTTGTTGCGACAGTGGCCACAGGGGGAGGCAGTTTCGAAGCTGCGCTGGCCGTTGCAGCTTCTGGCACGGCACCAGATCGGCGCGGGCGAGTCGCAGTCTGAGTCAGCCGCGGCGTTGCGGCGCGACTTCGCCGCCGAGTTGCTGGCCCTGCACGGGGAAAACCGGGGTGGTGCGCTATTCCGACGCTGTCGATCGGCGCTGGACGCGGGGCGATTGCGTCAGCTCGCGGCCGGTCGATCGGCCGCGCCCGCGATGGGTCGTTGGCGCGCACTATGGCTGCTTTGGCGGGCCGCACGTGCCGATCCGGCGGGTGTTGAAACCTCGGGGGCACCCACCCCGTTGTAAAATTCGTGTCTCCGCTTTTTTGCGCATCCGAGGTTGCCGTGGTCGAGTCCCATCATCCTGCCGTGCCAGCAGCGCTGTCCGCCTTGCCCGATGTGGTCAGTCACGAGCGCCCAGCCCTGATCGGCGCGCTTGACTGGGTCGGCATGGATGGCATCGCGTTGCCCTTGCTGGTCGAGGATGGCGACGGTCTGGTGCATCGCGCCCCCGCTAAAGTATCGGCTTGGGTCAATCTGGTACGCGCCGAGGACCGCGGCATCCACATGTCGCGCCTTTATCGTGCTCTCGATCGTCACCTCGCCGGGCGCGCACCCGACGCGACCCAGTTGCGCGCCCTGTTGCAGGATTTTCTCGATTCCCATACTGGCCAGTCTGACCGCGCACGGGTGCGGCTGCGCTTTGATGTCTCGACGCGCCGGCCCTCGCTGCGCAGCGGTCTTCAGGGCTGGCGCGCGTATCCCGTCGATCTGGCGGCAGAACTGGATCGCGATGGCCTGAGGATCGAGACCGGGGTGCACGTCGAGTACGCAAGCACCTGCCCGGGTTCGGCTGCGCTCGCGCGTCAATTGATCCAACAACAGTTCGAACGCGATTTTCCTGACGGTGCCTCAAATCATGGCAACTTAAATCAGGGCAATTTCAGTCGTTCCTCGTTGCATGCCTGGCTCGGCAGCGCGCAGGGCATCTGTGCGACTCCGCATGCACAGCGTTCGCTTGCCACGGTCAAGGTACGACTTGCGCCCGATGCGGTCATCGGCGCATTGGCGCTGATCGATCGGATCGAGGCGGCGCTGGGCACGCCGTTGCAGGCTGCGGTCAAGCGCGAGGACGAGCAGGAGTTCGCGCGTCTCAACGGTGCGAACCCCATGTATTGCGAGGACGCGGCGCGCCGTCTGCGCGCCACGCTAGAGTCGATCGACGGCATCGAAGATTATGCGATCCGCGCCGCGCACCTGGAGAGCCTGCATCCGCACGATGCGGTCGCGGTGGCGGTGCGTGGTGTGCCCGGTGGCTATATCGCGATGCCGGACTGAAATTTCATCGCGTGGATCGCGGTCTCTAATAGCCGTGCCACCAGAACGGTCGGTATACCGGCCAGAACGGCGAGTGATGGCGGTAGATGTCGGATTCACGTCGCTGCGGCCACAGATAGATCACCTCGGCGGCGATGCGCGGATAGCGGTAGTCGTATTCGCCGATGCGGCGGGTTTCGTACGCGGCGATGCGACCCGTCACTGTGACCTCGCGCTCAGAGGTGAAGATCGCCGGATCGTAGAAACCGGCGCGGCAGGCGAGGAAACGCCCGGCGCTGAGATCGGGCGTGGCGCGGGGCCGGGCGTTCGCGTTCAGGTTGCGACCCAGCACCTCGATGCAGGTTTCGCTCGTGGTCGGAGACACCGACACGATGCTTCCGCCCCAGCGGACAAGTTCGCCGGAGGGTTGCTCGACGCTGGCCTGTTCTGGCAGCAAGGCGGAAAACTCGCCCTGCAACGGCTTGGGGGCCGTCGCGCAGCCGCTCACGAAAAGGGCGCCAAAAGACAGCGTCGCTATCAGGAAAGATTTCATGCGGACCTCCGTGGAGACGGGCTTCTGCCAAGCCTGACGCGGTAGCGACGCAAGTCGTCGCAAAGAGCGGCATCGTCGCGCGCATCAGGATGGACCGGAGCATAGCGCCGCCGCGCATAACGTCGGCTGAGCGCGAGTATCTCGTCGGCAATCTCAGGTAGCAGCGCGGCGGCCCGCTCGGCGAAGGCGAGCGGTCCCTCGTGAGCCGGTTTCGACGCGCCAACCCTGGCCAACCGCTTGAGGAACCGCGCGTAGGCCAGGCGTAATGGATCGCGCGGCCCGCGTGGGGCGCGCAACAGCAGGCCGACGGTCAGCGCGAGTGCGATTCCAACGCCCACAGCGAGTGCGATGGCGAGCTCCGATGTGCTCGCGTCGGAAATCCCGAACGACTGCAGCAGACCACGCTGGCGCGAGGCGTTGAAGCCGAGCACGACGTCATTCCAGCCGCGGCGCAGCCAGTCGCCGGCCTCGAACAGCGGTCGGCTCATGCGGCCCCACGCGCTTTCCGGCCCCGAGAGGCTCTCGGTGCCTCTTTCGATTCGCTCCGGCGCCACCGCGCCAGTAGGATCGATCCGCACCCAGCCGCGTCCCGCGAGCCAGACTTCCGCCCAGGCGTGCGCATCGGACTGACGCACGACCCAATAGTCACCGATGCCGTTGCTGCTGCCGCCCTGGTAGCCCGTGATCACGCGCGCGGGAATTCCAGCGCTGCGCATCATCACCACGAACGCGGACGCGAAATGTTCGCAGTAGCCTCGCTTGGTGCTGAACAGAAAATCGTCGACGCTGTGGCGTCCTAACAGCGTGGGGTTCAGCGTGTAGGTGAACTCGGCGTTGAACAGCGCCAACGCGCGCCGTATCACTTCCTGTTCCTGCGCGCCTTCCTGCTGCCATTGCTGCACCAGCGCGGTCGTGCGCGGATTGAAATCCGCAGGCAACGCGGTTGACGAACCGCGGTAAGTGATGAGCAATGTCGGTTCGAGCCGGTAGCGGCGATACGAGGCGACGCGATAGCGCGTGAGCTCCGTCTGCGGCCGGCTGGCGGTGATCGTGCGATCAAATCCCATCCGGCCGTTTTCCGGAGCCGCGATGGGCATGTCGAGCGCCATCAGATAGCGCCGGTCGGTGGGTTCTTGCGTGACCTCGTAGCCGAGTTCGGGACCCAGCGGTTCGAGCGTCACAGGCGAGTGGCTCTCGCGCCAGGTCGAGCGCGTCCACCGCCGTCCATCGAAATCGACCAGTACCGGTCCTCGCCAGTACATTTCGCTCTGTTTGGGCGCGGGGCCATCGAAGGTCACGCGCAGCGCGGGTGAGTCGTCGCTGTACAAATTCGCGATATCGCCGGGCGCCATCTCGTCGCTCAGTCCGGTGCGTGCTTCGGCGACATTTTGCGGCAGGCCCCATAGCGGGCTGCCCAGGCGCGGGAACAGAAAGAATCCGACGATCGCGAGCGGCAACGACAAGGCCAGCAGGCGCGTCGCGGCCACGACGCGAGGACGTATCGCCGCCGCCGTCGTCGGTGCCGTGCTCGTCAAAGCCGTGCCTGGCACTTCGACCTCGGCCACCCGCGCCAGCGCACAGAGCACCAGCACGGTGGTGATCAGCGCGAGAAGCAAGGTGTGCGGGGCCTGATCCTGGAGGAAGGCTGCCATGACCGCGAACAGCGCGAAGCTGAGCACGCTGCGAGCATCCCGCACTCGACGCGTCTCCAGCAGTTTCAAGGTCAACATCGTGACCAACAATGCGGCGCCGGTGTCGCGGCCGAAACGGAATCCGAAGGCGTAAAGCACTGTCGCGGCGACGCCCAGGGTCAGAGGCAGGCGTACCCACGCGGTCAAGGTCTGCCCGCGCCAGCCATACGCGACGCCCAGTGCCGCCAGCGCGAATACCAAAGCGCTCAGCCAGACGGGCAAGGTCTGCGCCAGCGGCGGCAAGGCCGCCACCACCGCGACCGCACACCAGACGAACGTGCCGCGGTCGAGCCGAGTCTCGGCGGAGTTGATGACCGCACTCATGGCAACAACGCCAGTTCGCGCAGGCAGGTGTGCAGATGTGCTGCGCCATTGCCTGGACCAATGCGGGACAGGGGCAAGATCAGGGTCGAGCGCAGGCCTTCGCGTTCGGCATCCACCACCCAGCGCGCGAGCCGGCGAATGCGGGCCTCGTGCGCGAGACTGCCCAACTCGCGCCAGTCGAGCAGCACATCGGCGCCGGCGGGCGACTCGTATTCGCGCACCATCAGGCGCCCGGTCTGCGCACTGCGCTTCCACGCCACCAATCGCAGCGGATCGCCGCCACGGTAATCGCGCAAGCTGTGGGGCTCTTCGTCGAGGCCACGGCGTCGCCGCGGTTGACCCCTTTCGCCACGGCCAGGCAAGGGGGGTGCCTGTGCTTCAAGTGCGGGATACACCAAAACGCTGGCCTGCGGGTTCAGCCAGCTCCAAGCCACAAAAAACCCGAGGGGATTTCGCGTCGATATTTCGATCCGACCGACCGGATGCAGCCCGCGTTGCGCGGCGGAACGCGTGACGCGCGCCTCGCTGCGGGTTTCGCCTTCGAGGGTGAACCCGACGCGCGCGGCGGCGTGCGAGATCACGATACCTTCTCGTCGGCGCGCTTCGCTGGCCCCGAATAGCAGCCGCAGGTGTTGCGTTTCACCGGCATGCACCGGATCGGCGCCGATCTGTTCCAAGCGCAAGCCGCGCAGGGTGAGGTAGGCGCGCAACAGGCTGGTATGCGCGGCCGAGCCCAGCAGAAAACACAACATCAGGGCCGGGTTGTTGTTGTAGTTCAGCGCACCCAGTGTCATCGCAGCGAGCAGGCCGCCGAAGAAAAAGCCGTAGCGAGTCGGCAGCACGTAAATGCGGCGGCGGTCGATCGTGATCGGCAGCGCTTCGGGTTGCTTGAGCCGGGTCAGCGCCGGGAGCCGGCGTTCGGCGACCTGCAAAGCCCGCTCGCGCCACCGAACGAAGTGAAGGCGTACGCGCGCAGCGCGCGACCGAACGAAGTGAAGGCGTACGCCCGCAGCGCGCGACCAAGCGGAGCGAAGGCGGACGCGGGCAGCGCGCGACACGGCGGTCACGGCAGACTCAATCCACGGCAACGCTTTTCAGCAGGGTGCGCGCCAGTGCAACGCGATCACCGGCGTCGCCCTGCGGCACCAGACGGTGCGCCGCGACTTCCTCGAAAACCGCCTGCACATCTTCTGGCAGCGCGTAGTCGCGGCCCTGCAGCAAGGCCAGCGCACGCGACGCGCGCAACAGGGCGAGACCCGCGCGTGGTGAGAGCCCGACGCGGATCTGCGGATGACGGCGGCTTTCCGCCAGCAGCGCCTGCACGTAAGCGACGAGAGCATCGCTGGCATGGATTTGGGTGACCGCGACGCGCAGCTTGAGTACGTCGTCGGTGCCGATCAGCGGCATCGTGTTGGCGATCAGATCGCGGCGGTCCGCGCCGACCAGCATCTCGCGTTCCGCATCCGCGCTCGGATAACCCAGTGCGATGCGCAACAGGAAACGGTCCAACTGTGAATCCGGCAGCGGAAACGTGCCGGCCAGATCGACTGGATTCTGCGTGGCGATCACGAAGAACGGATTCGGCAACGCGTGGCAGATGCCGTCGATGGTGACCTGATGTTCGGCCATCGCCTCCAGCAGCGCACTCTGGGTGCGCGGCGGCGCACGGTTGATCTCGTCGGCCAGCAGCAACTGGGTGAACACCGGGCCAGGATGGAAGCGGAAATTGTGCTGCTCCTGTTCGTAGATCGAGACCCCGAGGATGTCGGAGGGCAATAAATCGGCGGTGAACTGCATGCGCTGGAAGCTCAGCCCGAGCGTGGCGGCCAGTGCGCGCGCCAGCGTGGTCTTGCCGAGGCCGGGAAGATCTTCGATCAGCAGATGACCGCCAGCCAGCAGACAGGCGAAGGCCAGGTCGATCTCACGCGGCTTGCCCAGCACCAGGGCATTGACCTGCGTGATGGCGCGGGTGAGGGCGGCGCGGCTGCCATCGGTCAGGGTCGCGCCTGCTAGGATCGCGCTGGTCGAGACCGAACCTGGTTTTTTCGTGCCCGCCTGAGCCTGCGCCGCATCCATAGATTGTGTCCTTCTCGACCCACCCGAAGTGTAGCCGCGTTGTCGTGAGTGCGGCATGCAGGCGCTAAGTTCCCTACGCGGCTTCTGGGCGCTCTGGTTCGCCGTGCTCGCGATCAAGGCGGTGCTCGCTATTCGCCTGCCGCTGTTCGGCGACGAGGCTTGGTACTGGCTGGAAGGCCAGCATCCGGCCATGGCCTATTCCGACCTGCCGGGATTGACGGCCTGGTTGATCCGGCTTGGCGTCGAGCTCGGAGGCCATTCGTCCTTCGGGGTGCGCTGGCCGTTCCTGCTGCTGGCGATGGCCGTGCCATTGTTGCTGCGTGCGAGCGCGGCACGCTGGTTCGGGATCGAGACTGGCCTTCAAACCGGGACGCTGGCCCTGCTGTTCCCGCTGCTGGGCGGATTGGGATTCCTCGCGTTGCCTGATGTGCCGCTTACGTTCGCCGCGGCGCTGTGCCTGCATGCGAGCTTGCAGCTGACCAAGGCGGTCAATTCGCGCGCGGCGGTCTGGCTCGGTCTGGGTCTGGTCGTGGGCGCGCTCAGCCACTATCGATTCGCGTTGCTGATCGTGGCCGGCTTCTGTGGATTGCTGCTCGATGTCGGCGGGCGACGTGCACTACGCGACCGCCGCGTGTGGCTGGCGATAGTCGCCGGAGCGCTGGCCTGGCTGCCGCTGCTACTTTGGAATCTGCGGCATGAGGTCGCGGGCCTCAGTTTCCAGTTGGCTCAACGGCACCCCTGGAGTTTTCACGCCGACGGCGCGTGGCTGCCGTTGTCGCAACTGTTGCTGGTAAGCCCACTCCTGCTTGGGTTGCTGTTGCTGAGCTTGCGGGAGACTTGGCGTCACTGGCGAAGTCGCCGGGTAGGCGCATGGGGTGTGATCCTCGGTGCTAGCGCAGTGCCGCTGCTGGTTTACGTTGCACTCGGTTTCTTCGCCGATCGCGAGCGCGTGACGTTCCACTGGCTGCTGCAAGCGTATCTGCCCTTGCTCGTGGTCGCGCCGACGCTACTGGCGCGTTGGTCGCCGCCGTGGCGTCGTGCCACTGCGGCTCTCGCCGCACTGGGACTTCTCGGGTTGTTCGCCTATGCCGGAATGGCTGCCACGCCAGCACTGCGCGAACATCTCGCGGACAGCCGTTGGTATCCGGACAACTTCGCTGGCTGGCGCGAAATCGCCGAGGCCTTGCCACTTCGGGAGAAATTGGCGAACGACCACATCGAAGTCGTCGCGGACAACTTCATGCTCGGTGCACAGCTGGCGTTTGCGTTGCGGCAGCCGGAATTGGCGGTGCTGGATCATCCGCTCAACCACAAGCATGGTCGGGCGCTGCAGTTGGCGTTGTGGAAGCTCGATACGCGCTTGGATCAGCCGTCATTGTCACCGCGTTTGCTGGTGACCGAGGACAGCGCCGTGCCGCTGCGGCAGCGATTGGCGCGTTATCACGGTCTCTGCGAACAGGCGGGCGCGTTGCCGCCCCCTCAGGTGCTGAACGTTGATCACGGGCGCAAACGCTTTCTGCTGTTTTTGCTCGGCACCACCACTGGTGCCAATGCGACGTGCGTGCCGCCCGCGCTCGCTTGGGTCGATGGCCCCGCGCCCGGCGCCGTCGTTGGCACAAACCTGGAGGTCGCCGGCTGGGCGTTCAAGGACGGGGTGGGCATCGAACGAGTCGAGATCACGCTTGATGGCAGCGTGGTCGCAACCGCCGCCTATGGCATTACCAGCCCGCAAGTCGCGGTGTATTGGCGCATTTCAACCGATCCCGCCCACCCACGGGTCGGCTTTCACGCCCGCATCGATGTGGCAGAGGCGGCGGCCGGCGATCATTGGCTTGGTCTCGTGCTGCACGGTCGCGACGGCAGCATCGAGCGCTGGCCGGAACAGCGTGTTCGCATTAAACGCTAAGGCAGGCGAAATCCGCAGGCGCGCAACGTGTCCGCCAAGGCGATCAGTGGCAGCCCGATGAGGGCGGTAGGGTCTTCGTTGCGGATCGATGCGAACAGCACGGCACCCAGACCCTCACTCTTGAAGCTGCCGGCGCAGTCGTAGGGCCGTTCCGCCAACAGATAGCGCTCGATCTCGGCATCGGACAGGTCGCGGAAACGCACCCGGGTGGTATCAATGAAAGCCATCGGGGCAATGCGTCGGGCATCGATAACGCAGACCGCGGTGTGGAACGTGACCTCTTTCCCTCGACAGACTCGAAGCTGCGCGACTGCCGCTGCGTGGCCGCCGGGCTTCCCGAGCGCGTGGCCGGCAATTTCAGCGACCTGGTCGGAGCCGATGACGACGGCGTCCGGATGGCGCAGAGCGACTGCCTCGGCCTTGGCGGCGGCGAGACGTTGGGCAAGCGCCACCGGAGGTTCGCCTGTCTGTGGAGCCTCCTCGACGCCAGGCGCTTCGCAGTCGAAATCCAGGCCGAACCGCTGCAGCAGCTCGCGCCGGTAGCGCGAGGTCGAGGCCAGGACTAGCTTCTTGAGCGCCGGCCCGCCGCAAGCGGGTGTTTCAGGAGCCGCCATTGCGGCTGGCGCGCTTGAGCGAAGCCGGCTCGCGTGCGGCTTGCTCGATCGAGGCCTGAGTCACGCCGACCAGTTCTGCGCCGGCGTTTTCCAGGCGGGTCAACTGCTCGGCGATGGTGGCGTGGGCGCGCTCCAGAGCGGCGCTGGCGGCATCCAGTTCGGCTTTCGGCGCGGTGAGGCCCTTCTGCGAAATCCATAGGCGATGTTCGAGCACATTGCGCAAGGCCTGCTGCACCAGGGCCTGGGCGTCGAGTGAGGCGTGCGCCACCGCACCGATGTCCGACGGTACCCGCTGCACCACCTGGCGCATCGCGGCCATGCGGTCGCGGGCCTTGTGCAGCACAAGTTCCAGCGCGTCGGCGCGGTCCAACAGCCGACGCAGGCTGCGCTCACGGCGGTGGCTGAACCAGCGCAAGCCCCAGGCGGCGAGGGCAAACAGGCCCAGTATGAAGATGAAGGTCAGGACAGCGGTCACGGGGCAGGCACGAGGCGTGGGTGGGTCGCAGTCTGCCCCAGAGCCTCCGGCGGCGGCAAATTGGTCGGCAATCCAATCAGTTAAATTGACATGACCCGCGTTGCGAATTATATTTGCACGCTTATGTCGACCGCCTTGCCCGATGTCGTTGATGCTTGGCGCATGGTCACGTCGCATCGCGTGTTCGAGGGACGGTTGCCGTTGGCGTCGATGTCGCGTCTCGGCGGAAGTCTGGCGGACACCGACGGCGACTGCAGCTATCAGGTCGAGTTCGGGCGCGATGAGTTCGGAATCGCTTACATCGATATCCAGGCCGAGGCCGCGTTGCCCTTGATCTGCCAGCGCACGCTCGAGTGTTTCGAGCTGCCGGTGAGGATCGAGCAGCGCATGGGCTTCATCCGCGACGAAAGCGAGGAAGCGGCCCTGCCTGAGGGGTACGAGCCGGTGTTGTTGTCTGAAGACGGTCGCCTGCATGCAGCGCAGTTGATCGAAGACGAATTGATCCTGGCGATACCGGTGGTACCGGTGTCTCCGGGGACCGAGGCGATCGAGCCCCAGTGGCCGGTCGACGAGGATGAGATCGAGGACGAACGG
>JBKJTK010000036.1:0-2644 GCA_046590875.1 Chiayiivirga sp. | reverse complement strand
TCCGAACTATCGTCACTTCGCCCTACCCTCACCCAAACCCTCTTACGCTAGCGGGAGAGGGAGTGATGGCTCGTACACTGCGCTGGCCGCTGTCCCCGCACTCGCATAGAATCGGGGTGTTGCCTTACAGGAGTTCGTGGTCATGCAAGGTCCGGCAACACATTCGAGCACAGCGGGCGGTCCTCGTCCCTCGCTTGCGCAGCGCGCTTTCCCGCGCCGGGTGCGTGCGCTGCTGGAAGGCGTTCTCGACTATGTCTCCGACGAGCTCGACCGCGGCTTGGTCACAACGCTGAACGAGTTCGAGCAGCAGTTGTTCAAGCTCGCCGAACAAGCCAAGAACAACGAGCTGCAGAAGCGTTGTTTAGAGGCACTGCGCGAGGTCAAGCGCGGCCGCGCCGATCTGACCCCGCGTTTCCTGCTCGGCTTGGAAGCCTCGCTGGCCACCCTCAAGGACCCGCCCAGGAACGATCCGCGGGTGGAAGGGTCTAGCGCCTTTCGCGAACTGAGCCTGGTCGAGGATCTGGTAATGGACGAGGCCTCCACCCTGAACGAAATCGCCGGGCGTGCCGAGGTCCGCAACAGCCTGCCGCTATTCCTGCTCGGCCAGCGTTTCGGCGTGGTCGCGGGGCGTCCGGCGTTTGATGCCGAAAATCTGCCGGTCGGTCCGCACGCCTTGTGTCGAATCCTGCGCGATGCGGTGGGTTGCCTCGACCTCAACGGCGAATACCGCCAGCATCTGTTCCGCCAGTTTGATCGCAGCGTCATGCAGTTCATCGCGCCGTTGTACGAGGCCCTCAATACTTACCTGATCAAGCAGCGGGTGCTGCCGCATCTGACGTATGTGCCGGTCCGGGTAAAGCCCACCGCACGCGAACCGGATGCTGCGCCGGGCAAGCCCGCGACCCCGGTGGCGGAGGCCGGAACCGCGCGCGGAGTGCGCCCGGGTTCGCCGGGCGGCTCCGGCGGCAGCCCGGTGGCTCACGGCAATCTCGGGCTAGGTGGCGATCATGGTGGCGGTGGCGGTTTCAGCGAGAGTCGCGGTGGCGGCGCAGTGGCTCGTGGCGGCAACACCGGCGGTGGGGCCGGCAGCGGCGCCACGGCTCGTGGTGGTGGCAGTGCATCCGGCGCCGGGGTCGCGACTCGCGACGGTGACGCGGCGCCCAGCGGCGGTCGTGAGGGGGGCGCCACACGCTTTGGCGCCGCGGAAGCGGCCGCAGTCGGCCATGACAGCGGGCCCCGGCCCTACACCTCGTGGCCGGGCGTACCCGAGAAGTCCGCCGCGCTGGCCCAGCAGGACAGCGAGATGTTCGACGTTCTGCGCCAGTTGCTGGCCGGTCGACGCTCGTTGCTCGGCAAGCTGGGTACCGGCAAACCGACACAGAACGAGGCCCCGGCCTACATTGCGAAGCCCGATGAAGTGCAATCGGTGCTGGGCATGCTGCAATCCAGGCCGATCGCGCCGATATTGGTCGACGGCAAGTCGCAGCCGCGGTTGGTGACCCATCTCAAGCAGGACCTGCTGGCGCAGCTGCGTCAGATGACGCCACCGGGGCAGGCGCCGAAGTTGGCGGAAGAACACGGCGATACGATCGATCTGGTCGGCATGCTGTTCGATCACATCATGAAGGATGTGCGCGCCAACAGTCCGGCCGCCGGACTGCTGACCAAGTTGCAGGTACCGCTGCTACGCGTGGCCTTGGACGACAAGGGCTTCTTCACCCGCAAGCAGCATCCGGCGCGGCAGATGCTCAACACCATCGCCGAGAGCGGCGCCTACTGGACCAGCGAGGACGAAGCCGACCGCACCGTGGTCGACAAGATGCACATGCTGGTGGATCGCGTCGGCAAGGAATTCACCGGCGATCTCACCCTGTTTGATGCGCTGCTGGGTGATCTCAGTTCGCACATGCAGACCCAGGCGCGCAAGGCCGAAGTGGCCGAGCGGCGTCACGTCGAGGCCGCGCGCGGCAAGGAAAAACTCGAGCTGGCGCGGCAACGCGCCGCCGAGGCGATTGACTCCAAGCTCGCCGGCAAGCAGGTGCCGAAGTTCCTCCACAGCCTGCTGGCGCAGGCGTGGAGCGATGTGCTGGCGTTGTCGCTGCTGCGAGGTGGCGAGGACTCCGAAGGTTTCCGCCATCAGTTGCAGATCGCCGAGCGCCTGATCGAATCCGCGGTCAGTCGCCGCACCACGGGCAAATCGCTGATCGGCCCGACCGAAGTGCAGGGCCTCAAGAACGAGATCGAGGAGGCATTGGCGCAAGTCGGATATCACGCCAACGATGCGCAGGCGATCTCGGCCCGGCTGCTGACGGCCTCGAGCGACGAGGAAGAAGACGATCCGGCCTCGCGCACCGAACTGACGATGCGGCTGAAAACGCGTACGCGCCTGGGCCAAAGTGCGGACGTCGTCGGACCGGCGGGCGAAAAGCTGGCGCCATTGTCTCCCGCCGAGAAGATCTGCCTCGACCAGATCCGGCACTTGCCGTTCGGCAGCTGGTTCGAGTTCACGACCAACCAGCAGGGCGAAGTCGTCCGCCGCCGCATGTCGTGGTACAGCACGGTCACCGGCCATTGCCTGTTCGTGAATCATCGTGGTCAACGGGTCGGCGAGTATTCGCTCAACTGGCTGGCGCGCGAGATGCAA
>JBKJTK010000420.1:0-3273 GCA_046590875.1 Chiayiivirga sp. | reverse complement strand
CGTTGCCGTGGCCGATATCCAGACCGGTCGCGCGCGCTTGCGACCGACCGCCAGTGCCTACTCGGTCGCGCGCATGAGGGGTCCAGCGGGCGCGCGCGATGTCGAAGTACGCTTCAGCTTCACGCTTGAGCACGAGCCCACA
This sequence comes from Chiayiivirga sp., assembly GCA_046590875.1. Classification (GTDB taxonomy): domain Bacteria; phylum Pseudomonadota; class Gammaproteobacteria; order Xanthomonadales; family Xanthomonadaceae; genus JALCLA01. The sequence continues at coordinate 3,131 of JBKJTK010000420.1, read as the reverse complement.
CAAGGCGTCGGATTCGGCGTCAGGCAAAACGGCGGGTATCTGACGCAGACTCTCCCGATGGGTCAGGGCTATGCGTTGTTTCTCGAGGGCTCGTTCCGCGGTCTTGCGGGTATCGGACTCTGGAAGGAAGAAAACGGCATCGAATCGCAACTCGCGCATAGCCCGCCGAGTGTTGCGCGACCGAGCGCCGGCATAACCTATCGCGTGCGCTTCCGCACCCATCAGCTCAACGCCACCAGCACGCGGATGCAGGCGAGATTCTGGCCCGCCAGCGGGACCGAGCCGGAAGGCTGGCAAGTCAGCGTCACCGACAGCACGCCGGTGCTGCAAAACATCGATGGCGTGTTTGCATCGGACTCCTGGAGCTCGTTGCAGGCTCCTGCCGCGGTCACCGCGCACACCTTCGTCGACGACGTTGAAATTGAACCCTTGTGCAATCCGATCGTCCAGTTGGGTACCGCGCAACTGGTTTCGCAAGCGTTCCAGTTCACCGAGGGGCCGCTGTGGCGAGGCACGCATCTGTTGTTTACCGACATCAACGCCAGCACGATTTACCGGCTCGATCCACCCAGTGCGATTTCGGTGTTCCGCAGTCCCAGCGATCAGGCCAATGGTCTCGCGCTGGATCCGGCGGGCAATCTGTTTGCCGCCGAAAACATCACCCGCAGCGTGTCGATTACCGACGTCGGCAGCGGCGTGCGCAGCGCGCTTATATCGACCTATCAGGGCATGCGCTTCAATTCACCCAACGATCTGGACCTGCGCGCCGATGGCACGCTGTATTTCACCGATCCCGATTACGGTTTGGTGGCCAATCCGCCGGCCCTGCGAGAACTTCCGTTCAATGGTTTGTTCAGGCGTAACCCCGATGGCCTACTCGTGCTTGAATGGGCCGGGGCGATCGGTGTCAACCAGCCCAACGGCGCCAGCCTTTCGCCGGCAGCAGACCTGTTGTTCGTAACCGATACCCAGCAAGGCACGCTGCGACGTTACAACGTCGCCGCCGATGGCTCGTTGTCGAACCTGCGCATCCTGGTGACGGGGTTGAACACTCCCGATGGCATGTGCGTGGATGGGAACGGCAATGTCTACATCGCCGTTGCCAGCGGACTCGAGATCGTGAGCTCGGAGGGCGCGCGCTGGGGCGGCATCGCGGTGCCGCGCATCACGAGCAACTGCGCCTTCGGCGACAGTGACGGTCGCAGCCTCTATGTCACTGCGCGGCAAGGTCTTTACCGCATACGTTGAGCGGTTGCCGGGATTGCCTTCCCGTGGTCCGAGCGTCGAAGACAGACACACGACCATCGAATACCGCTGCCTGATGTCGTTTTGGCCGCGCCCTTGCGTATTACCAGGCAGTTCATCGTCACAAGGTGTGCGTCATGGATGCGAAGCCCACGATCAGTTTCCCGGGATATCTGGTGCTGCTGCTGGCTCTGCTGCCTGCCGCTGCGCTGCGCGCCGGCGCTCTCCCCGATGCGCCGCCATTCGACGTCACCTTGATCACGCCCAATGCCGACTATGAAGTGAGCTCGGTGCAGTCGCCTGGATCGGCGCACTACTTTCCGACCTTGAAGACGATCAGCTCGGCATTGGCGCTCGACAACAACGCTACGCCCAGCTTCGGCATGCCCAATGGCTACCACGCGGGTTACATCAATCGCGGTTTCCGGCAGCCGTATTTCTCCGGCGGCGATCGGCTGGTGCAGTTTTACGACTGCAGCACCGACATCGAGGGCGATACCGATTGCGATAATGGCATGGCAACGCTGGGCCGGATCCTGATGCCGGTGTCGGTGTATCGCACGAAGAGCAACTCGTGCATCCGCGGCATACTCGGGCACGAGCTGTTCCACCACATCCAGTTCGCCTACGCCGACGCTGCGGGCGAATCCGGCTGCAGCAGCGTCTTCGGCAAGACGGCCTGCGAGGGCCAGGCGCGCGCGCTGCAGGACAAGATCTACGCCGATCTCGACCTCGACCCGGAGGCCAGTTGCGCCGCACCGTATCTGGGACAGGTCGACAATTACCTGAGCTCGCCCAATCAGAACCTGTGGAACAGCGACTACGACGCTGCGTTGTGGTGGACGTATCTGTCCGAGCAATACGGCACGGTTGCGGTCGAGCCGCATCGCGGCATCGACTTCTTCGTGCGCTGGTGGCAGAACGCCGAAGCCGATGCCGAAGCCGCAGATTTCGATGCCCTGAGCACCACCGACGAAACCATCAAGGACTTCCGGCCGGATCACCACGTCAAGGCCGCCTTCCACGACTTCATCATCGCCAACATCGCCAAGGATCTCGATCTGTCCGGCGTGTCGGCCGCATTCCGCACGCGCTATTCCTATCGCGACGAGGAGCCGATCTTCCTGCTCGACAACCAGATGCAGTACGGCGAAGTGCCAAGCAACTCGCTGTTGGTGCCGGACGGTGGCATGCGCGAGATCAACTACACCGCAAGCAACTACGGCGCCAGCTATTCGCAATGGGACGTCTCCAACTGCGCCAATGGCAGCCGTATCCGCTTCCAGACCGATCCGGACCTCAACATCATCGGCAATCCGTACTACACGATCACCGGGCTGCTGGCGGTGCGTGGCGATGACCCCGGCGTTCCGGTGCATCTGTACAAGAACCGCTCGACCGGCTGGGTGCAGGAACTGGTGCAGCCTTTCGATCGCTACGATCGCCTGATCAGCGTGGTCGCGGGTTGGAGCTCGTTTTCGTTCGGCATGCTGCGCGTGAGCTGCACTCCGCAACCGCCCACGCCGCAGTTGCCGCTGGTGGCTGCGATCCATCCGCTGACACCGGGGCCGCATAACACGCTGTCGCTGGGCGAGATTCCGGTCGATGTCCACGATCCGGGGCTGCCCCGGGATGCCGGCATGCGCGCGTTGGCGGCGGATGCCTTCGCGGTGGAAATTGGGGGTAGGCCGGCGCCGGTGCTGGCCGCGCTGCGGCGCGACGATCACTACGATCTGCAGGTCGAGTTTCCCACCCAGAGCAGCGCGGGCGATTATCCGCTGAGCGTGCGGGTGGGCGATCGCAGCACCACGATTCCGGACGCAGTCCGCTACGGCGCGACCGCGCCGCAGGTCCTGCTCGCGGTGGATACTTCGACCTCGATGCTG
>JBKJTK010000481.1:0-3556 GCA_046590875.1 Chiayiivirga sp. | reverse complement strand
GGTGATCGCGGGGCCGCAGTTGCATCGCCTGCATCACTCCATCGAGCCCGGTCATACGGACATCAATTTCGCCGCGTTCTTTCCGCTGTGGGACGTGATCTTCGGCACCTATGTGCGACCGAAACCGGGCGAATGGCCGGACACCGGAACCCATGATCGCGCCGATCTCAACGGCATCGGGCGCGCACTGTTTTCGCCGTTCAGCGACTGGTGGCGGATGTTGCGGGCGAGACGCTGAGCACGCGCGCACGCCACGCCAGCAAGGGCCGCTCGAGGGACCTGTGCACCAGCGCAGCGAACAGCAGCGACAGCATCAACCACACCAGAAAACGCAGCACGCCGGTTAACGCGACCGGGCTTTGACCTTGCCCGACAAGCGTCATCGCCCACAGCACCGGCATGTTCACGAGGTAAAGCGGATAGCTCCAGCGCGCCAGCGCATCGACGACGCGGGCGGAAGCATAACCGCCGTGAGATTGTCTTGCCGCGACCAGACAGGCCGTTGCGCCAGCGACCCCGCTAGCGACGAATAAACCGATCTGCGCCCAATTGCTGACATCGCGCGGCATCGCGAAGTAGCCCGTGCAGGCGAGCACGAGCGCTATCGCTACGAGCAGCGGGAGTGCAGCGGATGAACGCGACGACACCATTCTCGATGTCCACCAGATTCCCGCCAATGCGCCATAGACGCAGGCATCGAGTCGCGCGACCACGATCTTGCGCACGCCTTCGTCCCACGACATATCGCCTTCCATCACCCACACCGCACGCAGCGCCACGCCCAGCAACAGCAGCAGCGAGAACACGAGCGCGACGGTGCGCGTACGGTCGCGGGTCCCGCCTGCGCCCAGCACGAGACCCGGCGCCGCAAGAGAAAACAACAGCAACAACGGCAGGTTCCATGCCTCGGCGAAAAACGCAGGATGCGGCCAGGCCAGGTTCTGCGCCAACGCGGCATAGCTTGGCAGGTCAGCTGGAAGCGCCGATCCAGCCCACTGCGCGAGCATCAGGTTCACGCCGAGAAAGAGCCAATACAGTGGCAGGAGGCGCCAGGCACGCCAAGCGACGAAACGCAGCGCGGCCCGGTGATCGCGCGCCGGCATCCGCAGCAACTGGCGCGTGACCAGGAACCCGCTGAGCGCAAAGAACAGATCGGTACCGATCCATCCGGTCACCGCATAAACGTCGAAGTGCGGGAACGCCGCGAACAGGAAATAGCCGCCATGCGCGAACAACACCAGCAACGCGGCGAAGGCACGCAGCGCGTCGAGTCCGCAATCGCGATCAGCCGAAAGCATCAGCCGCGCTGGCGTCGCGCCTCGAACAATGCGATCCCGGTCGCGACCGACACGTTGAGGCTCTCGACCTCGCCGATCATCGGAATCTTCGCGAGGTAATCGCAATGCTCGCGCGTGAGGCGTCGCATGCCCTCGCCCTCGCCGCCCATCACGATGCCAGTCGCACCCTTCATGTCGACGGCATACAGCGACTGCGTCGCCTCACCGGCCAGTCCGACCAGCCACACGCCGGCTTGCTTCAGTGTTTCCAGACTGCGCGCAAGATTGGTGACGCGGATCACCGGCACGCGATCGGCCGCGCCGGCGGAGGTCTTGCGCACAGTGGCGTTCACCGGCGCCGACTTGTCCTTGGGGATCATCACCGCCGTGACGCCGGCCGCGGCCGCGCTGCGCAGGCAGGCGCCGAGGTTGTGCGGGTCTTGCACGCCGTCGAGGATCAGTAACAGCGGCACGCCCTGACTTGCTTCGAGCAACGATTCGATGTCGTCCTCGTCATAGTTTTTCGCGGCGGCATAACTTGCCGCGACCCCTTGATGACGGTTGCCGCCGGAAAGTTTTTCCATCGCCTCGTGCGGCACCGTGCGCACCGCGACACCCGCCGCGCGTGCGGCGTCCGCGATCTCCTGCAGGCGCGGGTTGCGCGCACGCGCCTCGATCAACACTTCCCGCACATGGGCGATGTCGTTTTCGAGCGCGGCCGCCACCGCATTGATGCCCACTACCCACTGTTCGCTCATCGGCGTTTCTTTTTCACTCCATCGGGCTTGACGCCGCGCGTCTTCGCTGGTGTTGGCGGCACCGGTCGCACGTCGCGAGCGGGTTTCTGCGCGACACCGGCCTTCGGCGACACACCCTGCAACTGCGGCGGCGTCGCCAGGCGGAAATCGATGCGCCGGTCTTCGACACTTGCGCGCAACACCAGCACACGCGCGGGATCGCCGAGACGAAAACTTGAACCTGTGCGCTCACCCGACAACGTCTTGCGCACCGGGTCGAAGTGGTAGTAGTCGTTCGGCAGCTGGGTAACATGCACCAGCCCGTTGACCTTGGATTCCTTCAGTTCCACGAACAATCCGAACGAGGTCACGCCGCTGATCACGCCGTCGAACTCGCTGCCGACATGCTTCTCCATCCAGGCGGCGCGATATCTCTCATCGACTTCGCGAGAAGCCTCATCGGCACGGCGTCCGCATTCCGAACAATGCAGCGAGAGTTGCGCCATGTCGTGCGCGGCGTAACGGAAATCCTCCGCACGCCCACCACCGAGCGCGTGTTTGATTGCCCGATGCACCAGCAGATCGGGATAGCGTCGTATTGGCGACGTGAAGTGTGCGTAGGCCTCCAGGGCCAGACCGAAATGCCCGATGTTGTCGGGCGAATAAACCGCCAGGCTCTGCGAACGCAGCAACACCGATTCGATCAGTCCTCCATCGACGCGCGCACGCACTTTCTTCAACAACGTGGTGAAGTCGCGTGGTTGCACCGAACTCCAGGGCGGCATGCGCAGGCTGAACTCGGCGAGAAATTCCTGCAGCTCCGCGTACTTGGTTTCCGGCGGGCGGTCGTGGATGCGATAGGGCGCGGGAATGCGATGTCCCAGCAAGAACTTGGCGGCTTCGACATTGGCCGCGATCATGCATTCCTCGATCAGCTTGTGCGCGTCATTGCGTTCCAGCATGCCGGCCTGCACCACCTCGCCGGCCGGGCCGAGCACGAAGCGCACTTCACCGGACTCGAACTCGATCGCGCCGCGCGTCGCACGCGCTTTCGCGAGCACTTGATAAAGCTGATGCAAGCGCTGCACCTGCGGCAGCAACGCGCCGATCTGTGCTTGCGCCTCGGCGCTTCCGTTATCGTTTTCGGTTCCCTGCTCAGGCACCAGCGCGGGCGAGAGCGCTTTCCAGACCTGGGTGTAGGTCAGGCGCGCCTGCGAACGCATCGTCGCCTCATAGAATTTCGACCGCGTGACCTCGCCTTCGCGATCGATCTGCATGTCGCAGACGAAACACAACCGATCCACTTTCGGATTCAGCGAGCAGATGCCGTTCGACAATGTCTCCGGCAGCATCGGCACCACGAAGCCGGGGAAGTAAACCGAGGTCGCGCGCGTCGAGGCCTCGCCGTCGAGTTCGGTTTCCGGTCGCACATAGTGCGAAACGTCGGCGATCGCGACGATCAAGCGGAATCCGGATTTGTTGGGTTCGCACCAGACGGCGTCGTCGAAATCGCGCGCGTCCTCACCATCGATCGTTACCAGT
>JBKJTK010000442.1:0-7297 GCA_046590875.1 Chiayiivirga sp. | reverse complement strand
GGTTCGATCGTAGAACACCGCCTCGGTGCCGCCCGGCAATGGACTTGCGGTGGCTATCTCCAGCGGCACCGGTGCCGGCAAAACGGTCAGCGTGTATGCCTTGACCACGGTGGTCGGCTGCTGATCGGTGGTCTGCACATTGAATTCAAACGTGCCGACTTCGCTCGGCGTGCCGTCGAGCAGGCCCGCGAGCGAAAGACTCATTCCTTGAGGCAGCGCGCCGTTCTGCAGCTTCCAGTTGCCGGCGGCGCCGTTGCCGCCGCTGGCCGCGAAGGTCACGGCAGGGTAGAGCGTGCCTGCGGTGCCACTGGGCAGCGGCGACGCCGTCGTGATGACCAGCGGCGGCTGCGCCGCGATCGTAATCGTGTAGGCGGCGATCGCTTCCGCACCGAGGCTGTCGGTCACCTTGACGCTGAAATTGAATGTGTTCGCCACCGTCGGCGTGCCGCTCAGCACGCCGGTGGCCGGGGCGAGTGTCACACCGTTCGGTGCGTTGCCGTTGCTAACAATCCAGTTGACGTAAGTACCGCTGCCGCCGGTGGCGGCAAAGGTCACGCCGGCGTAGGGCGTGTTCGTCGTGCCACTGGGCAGCGGCGGCTGGGTCGTGATCTTGAGCTTCGGCGTCGCGGTGGCGGTGTCGGAAAATTCCGAGGTGTTGTTCGAGGCCGACAGCGGGAACGGGGCCGGCTGGTCGCCGGTCGGCGGCACATCGGCGAGGGTCAGGTCGGTCGCAGTGGCGACGATATTCATCCCTGCGGTGCCGGTCGAGCCGCCGACGGAGCTGGTGCACAGGCCGTTGGCGCAGCCGCCGCCGGTGGGACGGCCGCTCGCATCGGTGCTGACAACTTTTTCGCCCAGGTACATCTGGTCCGAGCCGTCGGCCGCGTTCGCGAAGAACTCGATCCGGATCGTGTTGCTCGCGTTCGGGCGCGTGGTGATCGTCCACTGCGTCGCGGTCCCGCCGCCCGAGCCGTCGGAGATCGGCGCTTTCGCACCACTACATGCCGGCGGATCTGCGACGCCGCCGCAGATCGCCGGACGGTGCTGGTCGTGATTGGCGTAATTGATGCCGGGGTTCTCGATGGTGTCGAGCCCGTCGGGCCCGTTGAGCGGATGTTCCAGGTCGATGCCGATGCCGCCGGTACCGCTCTTGCCATTGCCGTAAATGCGATTGCGCGTGACCAGGTTCGCCCAGGAATTGCTCGTACGCATCGCGATCCCGTGGCGGCCGTTGGCGGCAATGAAGTTCGCATCGCTCGCGCTGGGCCCGCCGATGAAATTGCCCCCGGCACTGAAGATGTGGATGCCATCGCCAACGTTGCCCAGGCTGACGAACGGGCTGAGTCCTGTCGGCACCGACACGCCGACGTAGTTGCCGCGGATGACGTTACCCGAACCGCCGCGCAGCACGATGCCGTGACGGCCGTTCGCGAGCACGAGGTTGTTGCGGATCTCGTTGTTGGAGCCCGTGATGACCATGCCGTTGGCGACGTTGCCATATTCCAGCTGCCCCAGCGGCGTGGCGCCCGCGGGGAAAGTCGCGAGTCCGAAGACGTTCGCGAACACTTTGATGCTGCGCGCATTGCCATTGATGAGCATGCCGCCGGCGTCGTCGGCGTTCATGACGTCCAGATCCGCGGCCGGCGGCGCGCGCTTGTTGTCGCTGATCGTGTTCGCGGGGCCGATGATCGCGGACAGCCCGGTGGGATTGTTGGCGCCGGCGTGTGCCGCTCCATTCGGCACGGAGTCGATGGAAAGTCCGTTCTCGGCATTGCCGACACTGGCGATCGGTGCGCTGCCGAGTCCGATCAGATTTCCGGCAATGAAGTTTGGCAACTGCACGGCGCCCGAGTCGATCGAAATACCATCGCCCAGATTGCCGCTGACGATATTGCCCGGTCCGATGAAGTTGCCGTAAGCGGTACCGCTGAGGCGGATGCCGGCCTTGTTCGACGAGCCGCCCGGGCCGCGTCCATTCGGGATCGCGGACAGCCCATCCTGGCTCAGGCCGATGATATTGCCGGTGACGATGTTGTTGACCGTTCCCTGGCCGAAGATGTCCAGGCCATTGCCGTTGTTGCCCGACACCACGTTGCCGGCGATCACGTTGGGCATGGCGATCACGGTCAATGCGGCCTTTACCGCCTCCGAAAGCGCCAGCACACCCGCGCTGTTCTGCGGCAAGGTCGCGATCTGCGAGGCCAGCATGGAGGCCGATATCGAAGGCAGCACAGGAATGCTGCCGCTGATCGAAATGCCGGCACCGTCGTTCGCATCGCTGGCGCTCGAAGCCGACGTGGCCCCGGGGTTGGTACCCACGCGATTGCCCGTTACCTTGTAACCATGGCCCGACAGGCTGATACCGTGGAAATCGCAGCGCCGCACGACGAAATTCTTCACGGTGGAGCCGCGCGCGCCATTGCTGTTGACGCCCGTCGGTGCGTCGCTCAGCAAGATGCAACCGCTGGTGGTGGCGCCATCGATCTCCATGCGACCGCCGCTGGCGGCATTGGTGACGGTGCCATCGAGCGTGACCGGCGCGGTGATCTCCGGCAGGCTCACGCTCAGCGTGATCTTGGTCATCGAGGACATGAATTTGATCGTGTGCGGCCCGGTCGAACTGTTGGCCTGCTGGATCGCAGCCCGAAGGGTGCAGGTGTCGCTATTGGCCGGCGTGGCGGTGCTGCAGGTGGCGACGTTGGTATCCGCATCGCCGCCCGAACCGGCATCTTTCACGGTATAGGTGGCCGCTTGCAGCGGCGAGGTCGCGAGCAGCAGCAGGGCGATCAGGCTCGGTTTCAGCATTGCGTTCATCTTCGACCTCAATCCGTTCGGGTGCGGGAGCAGAGTTTGGCGGTCGGCCGCCCTCCACCCTGTTGAGAACGCTAACCGGGGCCGACAAAGGACACGCCCCCGCGACGCGGCACATCGCTCCGCTAAACTCGGCGCCTCACTGCCGGCCCATTCTCATGTCCGAACTCGAAACCCACGCCCTCGCCAAGACCTGGTTCTATCCGTTCCGCCTGCCCTCGGGGCGCATCACGCCGACCTATGGCACGGGCGAACTCGATGCCATCCATCACACCCGCACCCAGATGCTGGACGCCGTGCTTGCGACCGAGTTCGGCGCGGATCGATCGAAGTTGTCGGCGCTGGATCTGGCCTGCCATCAGGGTTGGTTCTCGACCCATCTTGCGGCGTCGGGCTTCGGGAGCGTCACCGGCATCGACGCGCGGTCCGAACACATTGCCGATGCGAGTCTGATCCGTGATGCGCTCCAGCTTCCGCAGATCGGCCTGGTTGAACGCGATGTTCACACCCTCACGGCGGAGGAATTCGGCCTCCATGACTTGGTGCTGTGCTTCGGCCTGATCTATCACCTGGAGAATCCGGTCGGCGCGCTGCGCGTGGCGCGTGCGCTGTGCAAGCGCCTGTGCCTGGTCGAAACGCAAGTCGTGCCGGGCCTCACGGGTTGGGTCGACTACGGAAGCTATCGATTCGTGCGTCCGCTCAAGGGCAGCTTCGGAATCATTGATGAAACCGGCGAGACCCACGGCCCCGAAGCCTCCACCACCGGCATCTGTCTGGTGCCAAGTGTCGAAGCGCTGTGCTGGATCATGGAGCGAATCGGCTTCAAACGCGTCGAAGTGCTGCCCGTGCCGGACGACGGCTACGAGCAACTCGTGCATCACAAGCGCGTAATGGTGGCAGGCTGGGTTGACTGAACGCAGCGAGGGCGCAGCCCGCCACGCGGGCGTTGTCGCGCAGCGACCGGATAACGCGTCAGCGCGCTTCGCCGTCCCACACCATGTAGATGTCGCTGCGCGCGTAGTGAGAATCCGGGCGGCGGCCCTGGTCGACGAAACCCAGGCTCGTATACAGATGGATTGCGGGTTCCAATTTGCGATTGGACTCCAGGAACAGACGCGTGCCGCCGAGTTCGCGGAAGCGCGCGATCGCGGCCTGCACGATGCTGCGTCCGATGCCGCGGCTCTGGAATGCCGGATCGACCGCCATCTTGGTGAGCTCGAACACGCCGTCGGATTCGCGCAGCAGGGCACCGGTGCCGATCACTTGCGCGCCCTCGGCGGCGAAGAAGATGTGGCCGCCGGGCGCGAGGATATGCGTCTCCGGATCGCCCAACACACGCCGGTCGATGTCCTCGACGCTGAAGTAGCGCTCCAGCCAATCGAGATTGAGCCGCTCGAAATGCGTGCGCCATTCCGGGCGCCAATCGTGGATCACGGTCATCGTTCTCCTGATTGGAGCCGCCTCATTGCGACAGGTGCCCGAGACCGGCGGCCTGCACCTCCCAATCGCCGCGGCCTTCGAACGGCGTGACGACGAGCTTGGCGATCGTACCGGCGTCTAGACAACGCACGTTGACATCGATGCCGTCGGGGTTGGAACGCGGCACGTAGAAACTCTTGATCCCGCAGATGCGGCAGAAATAATGCCGTGCCGCACCCGTGCCCCAAACGTATTCGCTCAGCACGTCCTCACCTTGCAGCAGACGGAACTTCGCTTTCGGCACGATCAGGTGCAGGAAGCCGGTCTTGGCGCAGATCGAGCAATTGCAGTCCAGCGCCTCGATCACGGCCGGCGCGTCGACTTCGAAATGCACCCGGCCGCAATGGCAGCCGCCGTGATGAACCTGCGTTTCCCCCATACCGGCGTGTCCTGCCCCTATTTCTGCTTGTCCTTACCTTTACCCTTGTCCTTGACCTTGGCCTTGTCCGGACCCTTGGGCTTGTGCGCGCCGCCGATTACATTGTGCGCACCACCGGCACTCATGTTACCTCCGGATTTGCCTTTGCCGGCTTTCCAGTGGCCGTTGCGACGCCCGAGATCGCCCTTCAGGGCGTGGAACGCGGGCGAACCGGGTTTGATCCCCAGCTCCTTTGCGATCACACCCCAGCCGCGGCCGCGGTTCTGTTCGAATACCGGGAACACCTGTTCCCACGGTTGATTGAGTTGTTGCGCGCTGGCCGCCGCCATCCAGACGTAGTCGGGCGGGTAATGGCGCTCGATCACCAGTTGTTGCACCTGTTGCCGCGGCGCGCCGTAGATCGAGACCATGTCGTTGACGAAACCCTCAAGGTCGCCCGTGACCAGCCCATTCACCGCCGCGACCTGGGTGTCGAAATCGCGGTCGCCGGTATAAGGCGAGTAGTCGAACGCGTAGTTCTGCGCGTTTGCCGCGGAGGCGCCGAGCCCGATGATCAGACTGAGCACGAGCGGACGGAATCGATGGATGCGGGACATACCTCACCTCATTGGTTGAATAGCGAGGCGACGCTGGCACTTCCCCGTTGAACCCGGGCTGAGCGGGTCATCGGGCAAGTGTGCGCCAGCGTACCGACGCAGCGGACCGCGACGGATTTAGACCGAGGGAAGGCGCATCGGCGCGGGCAGAGCCAGCGGCGGCGACGTCGCCGGGCGTCGCGCGAGCAGCCAGATGAATCCGACCAGCAACCCCAGCGGCAGCAACACCGGCAGCGCGACCAACGCCACGGTGAACACGGTCGCGATGACGGCGATCAGCAGGGCGAACAGCGTGACGATCAACACCACGGGACCCGTGAATAGCGCAACGATCGCCGCCACCAGCAACCCGAACAGCGCCCCAAGCACGCCGACCCCGAGGCCGAACATCCCTCCACCAATACCAAGCATCAGCTCGAACGGCCAAAACGGACCCAGCAGGCCGAACAAAACCAGCAAGAACGCGGCGCCGACTAGCAGCAATAAGGTGGATTTCGACATGACGGCCTCCGGGACTGCACGTTCTGATGCAGGGATGAGCTTACGGTTTAGATGCAACACCTAGACTCTGCGACTAGACGTACCGTTTAGACGCACCCGGCCACGGCGATGTGACAACCCGCCAACCCCATTGACCACCTCCCCGCGTTGAAGGCTTCAACGCCCCGGCCGGGGCCTGATCGGGGAATCGCCATGAGCCTGACCGCCCACCCGCACCTGTCAGACCTGTCACCACTGCGCATCGGCGCCTTCAGCACCGCACTGGGCCTGCATCTGATCGCGTTCGGGCTGCTGCTGCTGCCAACACGAGCCTTGGATGCGCCGGCGCGCGCGGCCACCCCCGAGTCGATCATGGCCGTACTGATCGCGAACGTGGTGTCACGCCCCGCGCCCGTGCCGCCGGTGCCGACGCCCCCGGTGCGTCCGACGCCGACGCCGCGCGCCACGCCGGTGGCGGCGACCGTGCCAGTGCAATTGGCACAATCCGCACTTGTCGTCGAAGTTGCATCAACGACGACCGATGTTGAATCGATCGAGGCCGACCCCGGTCCCGCAGGACCCAGCCAAGCCGCGCAGATCGCCTACGACGAAGCGTCACCGCCGCCCTATCCCAGCTTGGCCAAACGTCGCGGTTGGGAAGGCACCGTCCTGCTGCGAGTGCGCGTCGACACGAACGGTCGTCCGCGCGAAGTGTTGATCGAACGCAGCAGCGGCCACGTCCTGCTCGACCGCAGCGCGACCGAGCATGTGCTGGCTCGTTGGCGCTTCCAACCGGCACTGCGCGACGGCCGGCCAGTATCGGCCTGGGCACGGGTGCCGATCAGTTTTACGCTGCAGCGCAGTTGAAGGAGCAAGGGATGGCGAGCCAAGGCCGACTCAGTTCGGACTGGTAAACTTGAGGCCAAGGATGCCCACCACGATCAGCCCGATGCAGGCCAGCCGCGGCCACGCCGCGGACTCGGCGAACAACACGATGCCCAGGATTGCGGTGCCGACCGCGCCGATGCCGGTCCAGACCGCATAACCGGTGCCGATCGGGATCTGCCGCAACGCCTGCGCCAAGCACCAGAAACTTGCCGCCATCGCGACGCCGGTACCGAGACTCGGCCATAACCGGGTCCAGCCTTCGGTGTATTTCAGCCCTATCGCCCAGGCGATTTCCAGTACGCCCGCGATCGCCAACCATAGCCACGGCATGGTTCACCTCAGTTAATGAAAAACGGCTCGGAGCGTTATCGCTCCGAGCCGTCGTCGGCCTTGCTGCACTCGCGCGGGTCGTCCCGCAGGCGGGGGCTGTCGTCAGTCGAGATTGCGCCCGTGGAACAACTCCTCGATCTCGCGACGCAGCTGCATCTCGATGCGCTGACGATCCTTGAACGAGAGGTTCTTCGCCTTCTCCTCGAAAAGATAGGTATCGAGGTCGAAGTCCTTCACGTGCATCTTGGTGTGGAAGATATTTTCCTGGTACACGTTCACATCGAACATCTCGTACTTGTTCTTGATGTGCTTGGCCAGGTACTCCTGGATCGAG
>JBKJTK010000202.1:0-10921 GCA_046590875.1 Chiayiivirga sp. | reverse complement strand
ATCGGGCCTGGGCATGCACATCGTCTACAACCTCGCGACCCAGGTGTTGGGCGGCAGCATCGAGTGCGAGACCGCGCCGGGGCAGGGCACGCGCTTCGTGTTGCGTATTCCCAATCGTGCGGAGCCCGCCCCCCTGTAGAGCCGAGCTTGCTCGGCTGCGCCAGTAATCGAAGAGGAAGGGGGAGCAAGAGCAGCGGAGCAGGTTCGCGCGCTACGCGCGTACGCCTTCGCTTCGCTCGGTCCGCTCTACAGGCAGGTCCGCAACGTTTTCGGGGAGCCGAGGCGCAGCCGCGGGATCAATCGTCCGGGAAGCGCTGCCGCAGCGCTTCGGCTTCGTCCCAGTTCTCGAACAGCAAGGTGACCATGCGCGGGTCGAATTTACGCCCGCTCTGATCGGAAACGAAGGCGCGAATGCGCACCAGGCTCCACGGATCCTTGTAGCAACGCTGACTGCCGAGGGCGTCGAACACGTCGGCCAGTGCCACGATCCGGCCTTCGAGGCTGATGTCTTCCCCCGCCAGACTGTTCGGATAGCCCGAGCCATCCCAGTTTTCGTGGTGTTCCAGACAGATCTGCGAGGCGAGTTGCAATAGCGGGCGGCGCGAGCTTGCGAGAAGCTGCGCTCCCAGGCGGGCGTGGCTGCGCATGATCACCGCTTCTTCCGGTGTATGCGGACCGGGCTTGTTCAAAACGGCGTCGGGGATGCCGATCTTTCCGATATCGTGCAGCGGTGCGGCCAGGCGCAACGCTTCCGCGGCCTTTGCGTCGAGTCCGTAGGTACGCGCCAGCATTTCGGACATCAGGCCGACGCGCTTTACGTGATTTGCGGTTTCGCGCGAGCGGGTCTCTGCGGCACCGGCCAGCAGCCAGATCATCTCCAGCTGACTATCGACCAGTTCCTGGTTGAGGTGGAGGTTTTCGAACGCGATCGCGACATTGGCCGAGAACACTTCGACCAGCTTGCGGTCGACCTCATCCAGCGCGGGTGCTTCGCCGACATAGAGCAGGCTCTCGCGTTCCTCGCTGTCGATGAAATGCAGCACGTAATGATCGTCGGCGAACACGTGGCGGCGCTTGCGCAGCGCGCGGTGCAGGGATTCCATGCGTGGTAGCGGCAGCACCTGCTCGGCGCTGCGTCCGATCATGTCGACCCGTTCCGGATTGGCGAGTGCAATCGGGTAGCGGTACTGCCCGCCAGCACCGTGCTCGACCCGGCACAGCAACGTTGCGCCGCTGTCGCGCGCCAGCCGAGGCAATTGCTCCAGCACACTGGCGGCGAAGGAGCGGCCGTCTCGCTGCGAAAACACGGCAGCACTGGCCCGCAGTACGCGCTCCAATCCCTGTTTGCTGGCCTGGATCGTCATCAGGTCTCGATAAGCCCGCAACGCGGCGAACAGGGTGGTCGACAGGCGCTGTGCCGTGAGCTCTGTTTTTTCCTTGTAGTCGTTGATGTCGTAGGTGCTGATGATGTCCTGTTCGGGCGCTTGGCCGGGCTGGCCGGTGCGCAGCACGATGCGGACCTGGCGGTTGCCGATCTCCTCGCGCACCGCGCGCACCACGTCGAGTCCCGCGTGCTCGGTTTCCATCACCACGTCGAGCAACATCACCGCGACATCCGGATGCGCGCGCATCTGCTCTCGCGCTTCAGCCGCGCTGTATGCCGAGAGGAAGTGCAACGAGCGCGATTCAAAACGCAGCCCTCCGAGCACCAGTCGCGTGACCTGGTGCACTTCGGGTTCCGCGTCGACGATCAGGATTTTCCAGGCCGGCGCAACGTTGACGACTTCGGCGATTTCCAAGGCGGACAAGGCGGCACCCCCTCAATGAGGGGAGTCTACACCCCGGGAAGCCGGGATTCGGGTCGGCCATAGGGTGCGCCTTGGCGCACCGCCGCGCGTTGCTTCGACACACGTGATTGACAGCTCCGAGACGGTGCGCCGAGGCGCACCCTATGGGGTCCACGGCGGGTTCTCAGCTCTTGCCGTGAAACAGTTCGCGTCCGATCAGCATGCGGCGAATTTCGTTGGTGCCCGCACCGATCTCGTACAGCTTGGCATCGCGCAGCAGGCGGCCGGCGGGAAATTCGTTGATGTAGCCGTTGCCGCCGAGGGCCTGGATCGCTTCCAGCGTGACCTGAATGGAACTTTGCGATGCGTTCAGCAGGCAGGCCGCCGGATCGATGCGTGATTTGGTGCCACGGTCGAAATCCTGCGCCACCATGTAGGCAAAGGCGCGGCTGGACTGGAGCGCGGTGTACATGTCGGCGATCTTGGCCTGCATGATGCCGAAGGTGCCGATCGGCGCGTTGAACTGCTTGCGTTCGCGTACGTAGGGCAGAGTGAGGTCGAGCGCCGCCTGCATCAGGCCGATCGGGCCACCCGACAGCACCAGCCGCTCGGTGTCGAGCCCGCTCATCAGCACCCGCACCCCTTCGTTCACCTGGCCGACGATGTTCTCAGCCGGGATCTCGCAGTTTTCGAACACCAGCTCGCAGGTGTTCGAGCCGCGCATGCCAAGCTTGTCGAGCTTCTGCGCGGTGGAAAAACCTTTCATGCCCTGCTCGACGATGAACGCGGTCATGCAACGACTGCCGGCGGGACGCGGTGCGGTGCGCATGTAGACCAGCAGCACCTGCGCGTCGGGGCCATTGGTGATCCACATCTTGGATCCGTTCGCGACCCACACATCGCCCTTGAGTTCGGCGCGGCAGGTCATCGAACCGACCACGTCGGATCCCGCGCCCGGTTCGCTCATCGCGAGCGCGCCGACATGCTCCCCACTGCACAGCTTCGGCAGGTACTTCCGCCGCTGTGCGTCGGTGCCGTTGTTGTAAAGGTTCTGCACGCACAGGTTGGAATGGGCGCCGTAACTCAATCCCACCGAGCCTGAAGCGCGCGAGATTTCCTCCATCGCCACCACGTGGGCGAGGTAGCCCAATTCCGATCCGCCGAACTCGCCTGGCACCGTGATGCCGAGCAGACCCATGTCTCCAAACTTGCGCCACAGGTCGGCCGGGAACAGGTTTTCTCGATCGATCAGATCAGCACGCGGCGCGATCTCGGCCTCGGCAAAGCGGCGCACCGATTCACGCAGGGTGTCGAGGTCGTCGCCGAGAGGGAAGGGGCGCATGGGTTTGAGCCGGAAAGGGAATGGGGTTGAGGAATGGAGAACAGCGAATCGTAAAGCGGGACGTGGGCGGAGGGGAACGGGATCGCGACATGGTTCTCCTTCGATGCCCTCACCCTAGCCCGAACTCCCGGGCCGGTTCACTGCCCCCGCATCCGCCCCAGGAAGCGCGGCGCACCACGACCCATCGGCAGCTTCAGCTTGCCGATGGTGGTGATGCGTTCCTCCGCCATTCGGTCGGCCGCCTTGTACGTCGGAATGCCGTCACGCTTGGCGATCTCGAAGATGCGGCCGAGGTTGTAGTAGATCGTGCGCATCATGCGCAGAGCGCGCTCGCGGTTGTAACCATCGATTTCGAGCGAGACGTTCATCACGCCACCGGCGTTCACCGCGTAGTCGGGTGCGTACAGGATGCCGCGCTTTTCCACTTCGTCGCCGATCGCATCGGAGGCCAGCTGGTTGTTGGCGGCGCCGCAGATGATCTTGCACTTCAGCCGCGGCAGCGTTTTCTCGTTCACCGTGCCACCCAGAGCGCAGGGCGAATAAACGTCGGCGTCGGTGTCGTAGATCTCCTCGGTGCCGACGGCGATGGCGCCAAACTCGTTCACTGCGCGCTCGATGAGCGCCTGGTTGATGTCGGTGACGTAACACTTGGCGCCGCGCTCGCGCAACAGCTTGAGGTACTCCATCCCGACATGGCCGAGTCCCTGCACCGCGAAGCTGCGCGCGCCGACGTCTTCGTTGCCGTAAGTGAAACTGAGCGACGCCAGCAGGCCCTGCATCGTGCCGTAGGCGGTGAACGGGGACGGATCACCCGAGCCACCATGCACCTGATGCACTCCGGTGACGAACTCGGTTTCCTTCAGCACGTATTCCATGTCATTGACGTCGATGCCCACGTCTTCGGCGGTGATGTAGCGTCCGCCGAGGGAGTCGACGAAGCGCCCGAAGGCGCGGAACAGCACTTCGGACTTGTCCTTGTTGGGATCGCCGATGATCACGCCCTTGCCGCCGCCGATGTTAAGGCCGGCCACGGCGTTCTTGTAGCTCATGCCGCGTGACAGTCGCAGCACGTCGTTCAGCGCTTCCTGCTCGCTCTTGTACGGCCACATGCGC
Source organism: Chiayiivirga sp. (assembly GCA_046590875.1). Lineage (GTDB taxonomy): Bacteria > Pseudomonadota > Gammaproteobacteria > Xanthomonadales > Xanthomonadaceae > JALCLA01. The sequence goes on along the minus strand of JBKJTK010000202.1, from coordinate 6,679 downwards.
AGACCGCCGAGCGCCGGACCGAGCACGGTGCTGTGGATCGCGATGATGGCTTTCAGGCCGGCATCCTTGTTGTGGCAAAAGACGACCTGCTCGTGGCCGGACGTGGCGAGGGTTTCAAAAATCATTGCGGACTCCGCTGGAATGCCGTGACGGCGTGCTGCTGCGACGCCTGCACTGTCGAGGTGTCAGGCGCAACCGATTGATGGGAAAAGCAACGCGGCCGAAACCAGGCGTGGGCGGCCGCACTGCGCCGCCTAGTTTAATGCAAAGCCCCGGGCGAACGCCCGGACCCGTGCGCAGCGAAGGCCCGGACGGAGGCGTATGGCGTGCGATCTTGAGGCCGCGTCCAGCCCGGTCGCGGCAAGCCGACGTCGACGTGCCAGACGGCGCGGTTCAGCGACAGCGCGCGGCGAGTGCGTCGAGGTCGGAGAGTTCCGGCGGACGAAGTGCCGTTTCGACCGCATGCGCCCGCGCGTCGCAGGCGCGCGCGTCGTCACCGATCGCCTGTGCTGTCTGCGCCAGCAGGATCCAGCTTCCGACGTCTTGGCGCAGTTGCAGGTTCTCGCGCGCCAGCGCGTCAGCGCGCTCGGGTTTGCCGATCTCAATGAAGAACTCCGCAGCGTGCTGCGCGTAGGCCGCCGGATTACGTTCCAGCAAGTCGCTGTAGCCACGCTCGGCATCCTGCGTCAGCCGATCCGCCGCGGCGGTGTTGCCCGCAGCGCGTTCCAGCCCGGCGAGTGCCGCGACGAACTCGGGATTGGCGGTCTGCGCGATTACCTCCCGGTACAGCCTACGCGCGACATCGAAGTTGCCAAGCCGCGTCTCGCATTCGGCCAGATGTTCGGTCGCGAGGTAGTACTGCGGCAGGCGTTCGTGCGCAGCGGCGAAGAAGCGTCGGGCTTCGAGCACGTTGCCATAGCGCAGATGCGCGATGCCCTGCTGCACGTGCAGCCACGCGAGCGGGACCGGATTCACGTCGCGGAACTGGGTCTGCGCCGCGCGATAGAGAAAGTCTGCGCCCATGGGATCGCCTTGCTGCAGGCGCAGATCGGCGCGGTGCGCGAGTTCGTCGAAATCCGCAGCCAATTCGGTCGAGTGTGCGAAATCCTCCCGCAACTGGGCGTAGTCCCCCAACGCGAGCCGAATTTCGCGCCGCGTCTTGTGCAGGCTTTCCTCGCGCGCACCCGCCGCAGCTGCGGCGTCGAGGTCCTCCAGCGCTTCGGTGAAGCGATGGAAACCCGAACGCACCACCGCACGCATCTGCCGGTGCTCGGCTACCGCGGGTTCGGTGGCGACGGCCGCATCAAGCAGCCGCAGCGCTTCTTCGGCGTCCTCAAGACGTCCGACAACGCGATAGCGGTGATACAGGCTGCCCGCGAGCGACGTGCGATGCACGGCCATGTCGCGCTCGGCGACGATGCGCTGCAGTTCCTCGATGCGGGCATCGAGATTTCCCAGATAGATCGCCCCCGATGTCGTCCGGTAGCTCGCTGTGGTCAGCGGCCAGGAGGGGTCAGCTTCCGCTGCAGTCCCAACGGGTTGCTCTGGGCTGCTGTTGGATGAAGGCGTCGTGGCGCAGGCGGCAAGCAGCAGCGTCACGAAGGCGAATGGAAGCGCAGCAGCGGTTCGCAGGGTCAATGGATTCTCGCTGACAAAAATGAAAACGCGAGCCGGAGTCTATCCGGCCGGCATGCGCTGGAGACCGGAACTGACACCGTCGTGCCTTTCGGCGCGATAGGGCACGCAATGCCGTAAGCGATAGTGGTGCGTACGGGTGCTGGGTCTCGAAATGGAAATCAATAAAAACGCCGGCCGGGAACATCCGGCCGGCGTCGTGGATTGCCGCCGTGGACTTATCTCGGCAGACCCAGGAACGGGAAGTCCGCAAGATAAGTGCTGTCGTCGGCGACGTTGTCACGTACGCCCGGTCCCACGGTTGCACCGAGCGTATCGTCGATCACGTCGCGGCGCAGGGTGCGGCCGCCGCATTGCCCGGCGACACCCAGTTCCACCGCGAGGTAGGCATCGCAGGCTGCGATCGAAGTATTGATTTGCATGCGGTCGTCCACCAGCACGCCGGCGAGAGCGGCGGCAGGCAGAACCGCATTGCCGGTGATGCCGTCGAGGGTATCGAGCGCGGTGAGATTGGATTGCATCTCGCTCTGGAACGCGGCGGCCCAGCCTGCCGGATCGACGGCGCGATTATAGGCGTCCTTCTTGCCCGTGGAGGCCAACAGGTCGATCAATGCGGTGTTGATGGCAGGGCGGCCGTTACGGTCGATCTGTCCCGCGCTGAAGAAAGTGCAGGGCAAGTCCACCACATTGCTGAGCCGGGTCAGCGGAATGGTCACCGGCGAGAAGCCGCTGCGCGTGGGCGTCACCGCCATGCTGCCGGTATTGCAATTGCTGAAGCTGAAAGCCAGGGTACCGAACGGGGTTTGGGTCACCTGGGAGGACATGAACGCCGGCGGGAAACGTCCGCCGCTGCCGCTGGTCACCGGAACCGAAACCGTCGTGCCATTCGGCGGGATGTCGCCAAGACCGAACACATTGAGCTGGTTGCCGCTGTTGTCGAACACGTTCCAGTAAGCCACCAGCTTGTCCGGTGCCGGGTCGGCGCCGCCGTCGAGCACCTGCATGATGACGCCGTGGCCCGGGTTGGCGGGATCGAACCACATGCCGCTGATGCCGGCGGTGATGCCAGCGTCGCCGAGGCGGTTGGTCGAGGAGTAGACCTTGAGAATCGGATTGGCGCCGTTATTGGTGACGCGACTGTGCTTGATGCCCATCACGATCGCCAGGGTGTTGAGTTGGCCGAAAAAATTCGCGCCAGGATTGGTGAAGCGTGGCGCGATCGCTGCGCGGGTGTTGTTGAACGCAACGAGATCGAAGAAGAATGGGTCGTCGCGCAATCCGGCCCAGAGTCGCAGGTCGCCGTTGGTGAGGGTGCGATTGAGTGCGCCCTCCGCAGTCAGCGCGCCGCCACCATCGCGGCACAGCACGCGCGTTGCATCGCTTGGGAAGGTGCAGGTGATAGTGGACTTGCCGTTGGCCGCGCCATTGTCAAGATGAAATTTGTACTCGACGACATCGGAGAAGCGCGAATTCGAATTGGCCAGCGGCACAACGGTTCCCGCTACGATCATTTCGCTCGGGTCGTTGGGGTTCATGAAGAGGTAGACGTCGTTGAGGTCCGCGGCGGGATCATTCGTTGCCAGAGGTCCGTCGCGGTGATCGGCCGCGTGGGCGGTGGCGATCAACGAGCCAAGCAGCGCAAGAGCAGTAAGAGTGGAGCGTTGCGGTTTCATGGTTCCTCCCGGAACGGTTGGACGACAGGCGGGATGCATAGGCATCCCTCGCCGCGTGTGCGGCACGTGAATCAGGGCGCGCTCAGGTGCAATCTCACAGAAAGCAGACCCAGTATGTACCCGAACGCAGGACGAGGCCGCGGGCGGCCATCGCGCTACAATTCCGCCCTTACTAGCCGTTCCGAGCGCTTACGATGAGCATCCCAGCCAGTTCCGTGCCCGCCAGCGCGCCCGAAACCACGCCGCTGCGTTTCGTCACCGCCGCCAGCCTGTTCGATGGCCACGACGCCGCGATCAATATCATGCGGCGTCTGATCCAGGCCCAGGGGGTCGAGGTCGTGCATCTGGGTCACAACCGCTCGGTCGAGGACGTGGTGCGTGCCGCGCTGCAGGAAGACGCCGACGGCATCGCGCTGTCGAGTTACCAGGGCGGCCACGTCGAGTACTTCAAGTACATGATCGACATGCTCAAGCAATGCAACGCGGGGCATATCAAGGTGTTCGGCGGTGGCGGCGGCACGATCACGCCCGAGGAGATTCGCGAACTGCAAGCCTATGGGGTTGAACGCATCTACCACCCCAACGACGGCATGCACATGGGCCTGGTGGCGATGATCGAGGACGTGGTGCGGCGTGCGTCGTCGGGGCGTCTGCCAGTCCAGAAACCTCATCAAGTGGATCTCGGCGACGAAATCGGGATCGGCCGCATGCTGAGTGCGATCGAGGAAGGCGCGCTGGAGGAATCCGAACTCGCGCACCTGCGCAAGCAATGGCAACTCGCCGGAGGCAAGACACCCGTGGTTGGCATCACCGGCACCGGCGGCGCGGGCAAATCGTCGGTGACGGATGAACTACTGAATCGCTTCCTTGCCAGTTTCCCCGCAATGCGCCTGGCGGTGATCTCGGTCGACCCCACACGACGTCGCACCGGGGGTGCGCTGCTCGGCGACCGCATCCGCATGAACTCGCTGCGCAGCAAGCGCGTCTTCATGCGCTCCATGGCCACGCGCCGCCAGCACGCCGCGACCAACATCGTGCTTAAGGATTGCATCGCCTTCCTGAAGAGTCTTGGGTACGACCTCGTCATCGTCGAAACCGCCGGCATCGGACAAAGCGATTCGGAGATCGTGGATCTGGTCGATTTCCCGATGTACGTGATGACCTCGGACTTTGGCGCGCCCAGCCAGCTCGAGAAGATCGACATGCTCGACTTCGCCGATCTCGTGGTGCTGAACAAGTTCGACAAGCGCGGCGCCGAAGATGCGTTACGCGATGTACGCAAGCAGTGGAAGCGAAACCGCGTCGCGTTCCAGATGAAGGACGAGGACGTTCCCGTCTATCCGACGATCGCCAGCCAATTCAACGATCCCGGCATCAGCTGGATGTTCGTGAATCTGTGCCGCCTGTTGCGCGCCAAGCTAAACCTCGCCGAAGCGAACTGGAATCCCGCCCTCGACACCTCGCTGAAGGAGCCCCGCGCCACGGTGCTGATTCCCGGCGCGAGGGTGCGCTACCTCGCCGAGATTGCAGAGCAGGGCCGCGCGATCAACGCCGGCATCGAGAAGCAGGCCGACACGGCCGACCGCGCGCAGAGCTATTGGCAATCGCTGCGCGATCTTGACGACCTGGCGTTGCCGAAGGCGCTGGACCTTTACGACGTCCACGATTTGCTGCTGCCGTCCGCAAGCGGTAACCCCACAGCCGAGTCCCACAACAGCGGCGAACGCCGCAGCGGGCAATCGGATCGGCGCACGGTCACGTTCCAGTGGCAGAAGCGGCTCGAATCGCCGGATGTCACGGCTACGGCCACGCTGCCTGCCGATCGCTCGCTTATTACGCTACGCCAGCGCTACAACGACGCAGTGCAGTCGCTCAGCAGCGAAAACCTCAAGCAATTGCGCGAGTGGCCGCAGCGCTTGAAGTCGATTACCGACGAGACCACCGAGTATCAGGTGCGCGACAAGACGATCCGCGTGGAGAATTATCGCGATTCGCTGTCACACCAGAAAATCCCGAAGATCGCCGCGCCGACCTACAAGAGCTGGGGCGAGCTGCTGACCTTCCTCGGCAAGGAAAATCTGCCGGGTTCCTATCCCTACACCGGCGGCGTGTATCCGTATCGCCGCAGCGGCGAAGATCCGATCCGCATGTTCGCCGGCGAGGGCACGCCGGAGCGCACCAATCGCCGCTTCCACTATTTGGGCGTCGGCCTGCCGGCCGCGCGCCTGTCCACTGCGTTCGACTCCGTGACGCTGTACGGCGAGGACCCCGCCGTGCGTCCGGACATCTTCGGCAAGATCGGCAACTCCGGCGTCAACATCCCGACGCTCGACGACATGAAGAAGCTTTACTCGGGCTTTGATCTTTGTGCCCCGACAACCTCGGTGTCGATGACGATCAATGGACCCGCGCCGATCATCCTCGCGATGTTCATGAACACCGCGATCGACCAGCAGGTTGAGAAATACCTGCGCGCCGAGCAGTCGCGCTGGGACGCGGCACACAACCTGATCGAGAAATTTTTCGAGGGCTGCGTGCCTGGTAAGGGCGGACGCCCGTCATACGACGGTACGCTGCCGGAAAGCAACGATGGCCTCGGTCTCGGCCTGCTCGGTATCAGCGGCGAGCAACTGCTGGAGCCTGCGGTCTACGAGAAGATCAAGGCACAGACGCTCAGCACCGTGCGCGGCACGGTGCAGGCCGACATCCTGAAGGAAGATCAGGCCCAGAACACTTGTATCTTCAGTACCGAGTTCGCGCTGCGGATGATGGGCGACATCCAGCAATACTTTGTCGACAAGAAGGTGCGAAATTTCTATTCGGTGTCGATCTCCGGCTATCACATCGCCGAAGCCGGCGCGAACCCGATCTCGCAACTTGCGTTCACGCTCAGCAACGGCTTCACCATCGTCGAGTATTACCTCGCGCGCGGGATGAAGATCGACGATTTCGCGCCTAACCTGAGTTTTTTCTTCAGCAATGGCATGGACCCGGAGTACACCGTCATCGGTCGCGTCGCGCGTCGCATCTGGGCACGCGCGATGCGCGAGCGCTACGGCGCGGATCCCCGCAGCCAAATGATGAAGTACCACATCCAGACCAGCGGTCGCTCGCTGCACGCGCAGGAAATCCAGTTCAACGACATCCGCACCACGCTGCAAGCCTTGTATGCGTTGTTCGACAACTGCAATTCGCTGCATACCAACGCTTACGACGAAGCCATCACCACGCCGACGGAAGAATCCGTGCGCCGCGCGGTCGCGATCCAGATGATCATCAACAAGGAACTGGGTCTGAATTTCTGCGAGAACCCCTGGCAGGGCAGCTTCATCGTCGACAAGCTCACCGACATCGTCGAGGAAGCGGTCTAC